>JAGVPM010000151.1 GCA_020052235.1 Candidatus Goldiibacteriota bacterium | reverse complement strand
TGCCAAGTCTTACCTGGATCGGCTCCTTCCCGCTTTCACAACTTCGTGATCTCGGGTCATCCGACTGGTTGAGCAGCAGCTTGCTTGGCACCTATTTAATTACTGCCGCTTTACCATAGGTCTCATATCCGTCGGTTTTAAAATACACAATATAGATTCCGCTGCCCACAGTCCGCCCGGCGCTGTTCACGCCTTTCCAAGTCACCTCATTGAACTGACCGGCTGAGAAAGTCTGATGATCCACCAGCGTGATAATCTTATCTCCCACCAGGTTATACACGGTGATGGTCACCGGTGCAGTTTGTGGCTGGGACCAGCGTACAAGCGCGCTTTCGCCCCGGTTGGGATTGACCTGGTTTCTATAAATTTTAAAAAAACGCTCAGGCGAAACAGAAGGGGCAGTGAAAACCGGCGTGGGTGTCTGGACCGGTTGTAAACTTTCCGCTTTGAACTCGTACACATGATTATTTTGTCCCAGGGCATAAACTTCGAAATGGTAGTCATTGTCCGCGTCACCAACGGCCAACGCATATAGAGGTATGCCCGCGCTGCCCAGGTCAAGAGTAGACCAATTTCCTTGAGCATATTTATATTCGTACACATGCCCATCTCCGCAGGCAGCATAGACTTGGTTGGAGCCGTTATTTTCCCCGTCCGAAACAGCGACCGCATACATGGCACCATTGCCATGGCCAATACTCTGCATAGTCCAGCTCGCGCCGTTCCAACGGCCTTGGTAGACATAGCCGTCCTTGCTGGCCCCGTATACTTCTCGTTGGCCATCATTGTCGCCGTCACCCACGGTCACGGAGTACATCACATCCGTGACCGTGCCCAAAGCGCCGACTTGCCAAGCGGTGCCGTTATAAACATATTGATAAAGTTTATAATCCGAATTCGCACTGTATAATTCCAGGGTGCCGTCGTTGTTTCCGTCTCCAGCGGCCAGTGCATTTCCCTGGCTAGTGGGAAAACTGGCGGTTGTAATATCGTTCAAGCTACCGCCATTTCTCTTTATCTGAAAAATATGCCCGTTTTCTTTAGAGACATAAATTTCAGGGATGCCGTCATGATCCGCGTCCAGTCCGGCCAAGCCGTAAAGACTGCCTGTACCTGTTGCTGCTCCCAGATCCGTAGTCTGCCAGGCGGCGGTTTTGAATTCATAAGCATGATTGTTGGCCGAGGTTCCGTAGAGCTCCCAGGCTTGATCTCCATTGCCATCTATGGGCAACAACTGATTAAAATTAGCGCCACTCATGCTGGGTAGTGCTGTAAAACTCCATCCATAGGTCGATTTCTTAACCACGTAGAGGGATGAATCCTGATTGGCCACATACAGTTCCTGGTTGTTGTCCTGGTCAGCGTCCCCGATTTCCAAACCGCAGAAATTGCTAAGGGTGGTTTTCGCGGATATTTGCCCGAGGTCATTGATTTTCCAGGCAACCGGAGCCTGGTAGGGTGAAAGCACGGTAAACGCTTGTTTTAACGTTCTCGGATTGGCATTGCTCGTCACTGTAACATCATAGCAATTTGGCGCTGCCTGGGTTAGATCAAGCGTGTAGGTGTAACTGAATAGATTGTCTTGAACCGCAGTGGCATTGGCGATATTGGGATTGCCGCTGCGGGCGAGAGTTAGTAAGGGAGCGACCATAGGATTGATCCCAGCGCCGTACACTGTGATCTGGACCGTTTTGCCTGATATGCCATAGCTGGGCGAGACCGATGCCAGTTGGGGGGGATAATAGGTTAAGACGCGGTTATTGCTATTGTCCGCCACAAACAACCGGGTTACGTCGCCGTACATACCCATGGGACCACGTAAGGTATTTGCATTCAATCCGCCGTTGTTGCCGACATTGCTCGTCATATCCGGCTGGCCAAGTACCTTGTCTGCGGACGCCCCATTGGTAGTAGGCATGGTGTTATAGATCAAAACACGGCTATTGTTCCAATCCGACACAAACAATTGAGTCCCGTTGCTGTATACACATTCGGGATAATATAAACTATTTGCCTTCAATCCGCCGTTGTTGCCGACATTACTCGTCATATCTGGCTGGCCGATTACCATATTCGCAGATGCCCCGTTGGTAACAGGTATAGTGTTATAGATCAAGATACGGTTATTGTAGCCATCTGCTACAAACAACCGCGTTCCATCGCTGTATACATCCTTGGGCAAATACAAGGTATTTGCCTTCAATCCGCCGTTGTTGCCGCCATTGCTCGTCATGTTCGACTGGCCGATTACCACATTCGCAGATGCCCCGTTGCTGGTAGGTATGGTGTTATAGATCAAGATGCGACTATTACTACAATCCGCCACAAACAACCGGATTCCATCACTATATATACTCGTAGGACCAAACAAGGTATTTGCATTCAGACCACCGTTGTTGGCAGTATTACTCGTCATGTTCGACTGGCCGATTACCACATTCGCAGATGCCCCGTTGCTGGTAGGTATAGTGTTATAGATCAAGATGCGATTATTACTACAATCCGCCACAAACAACTGGGTTCCATAGCTAAAAATGCCCCAGGGATCGAATAAGGTATTTGCATTCAGACCACCGTTGTTGATAGTATTACTCGTCATATCCGGCTGGCCAATCACAACACTTGCGGATGCACCATTGCTGGTAGGCATGGAGTTATAGATCAAGACGCGATGATTTCCAGAATCCGTCACAAACAACCAAGTCCCATTGCTGCATACATCCTTGGGATAGCGTAAGGTATTTGCCTTTACGCCACCGTTGTTGGCAGTATTGCTCGTCATGTCCGGCTGGCCGGTTACAACATCCGCAGCTTGCTGGGTGTTGTAAGCCAGCACAAATGTTGGGCAGGCTGCTGCGAGGATAAATAGCACAGCGGACATTCGGAGCGTTTTCATTATTTTCCCCAGGCAAATAGAGTTAAATAAGGCTGTCACACAGTTAAGGGAAACCAAGGATTACTTCACGATAACCATTTTTTTCATTTTAATAGTCCGGCTTTCCTGCTCGGAAACCAGCTTGACGCGGTAAAGGTAAACACCAGGCGCCACGCTGCGGATGTTCCAGCGGGTTTTTTGATAACCGGCGGTTTCCTGCAAATCGGTCACAATGGCGCATTTTTCGCCTGCGAGATTGTACACTTCGATGGTTACTTCGGTTCTTCCCGTAGTGTTGTAGTAAAACCAGCACTCATTCCCCTTGGCCGGCATGGGGTAGACCACCACCTCATCGGGCCCGATTACAAAGGGCGTGAGGGTTGGTGTACTGGTAACCGTAATCGTGGTCGTGATGGTGGCTGTAGGTGTGATCGTGGGTGTGATGGTGTAAGTCGGCGTGAAGGTACTCGTCGGCGTATACGTGGGTGTGGGCGTAAAATCCGGACCGTCGGCATGAATACGTAAGCCTTGTGAAGAAGTAAAAGTAGTGCCGCTCGAAAGCGAGGCAGGAAAACTTGCAAACGTATACGTAGAGGTACTGTAGTAACGTGCACTACCCGACGTCAAATAGGCCACCTCGGTAGCATTGTCAAACATCACGCAAAGGTAATATTGCATACCTGAAATAATTGGCACAGCAGGAGATAGGGTAAGAATATGATCAGCATTGGCCGTACAAGACACCGAGGCCGCACTTCTTATCAACGATGTTGGTACGCCTCCGGGGGCACTGTAGATGGCCGCCGCTACGTTGGTAGGGGTAGTGGTATTCGACACAAACACAGTAATGCTCGATGCGTCAAAATCCGAGCTTGCAGTGAACACATTCCCATGCACAACATTGGCTGAAAGATTTAGCATACTATCGGAAGATGTGTTCCCGATTTGCCCTGCCCAGGAAACCGATGCGAGTATCACCCAAAAAAATATTCCGCATAACAGTCCGGCAACAGTTTTTCCCGACATATTGAAATCCTTCATATAATAGTTCACCGCGAATAAACGATCGTAATCTCCACCCGGCGATTTTTGGCCCGGCCATCATCCGTCTGGTTGGAGGCCACGGGACTCTTATTTCCCCGGGCATGCGATGAAATCCGGGACAATGGAACTTTAAAGGTAGTGGTTAAAAACCGCACGGCCGTATCCGCGCGGCGTTGGGATAAAAATACTTCCTGGCCTTTTTCCGCGCCCATGTCCGCATACCCTTCGATCAGAATCTGAAGATACGGATGGCTCTTGATCGTATCGGCTATTTTGGTTAAAAGTTTTTTCGAGTCTTCCGACAAATCATACGACTTTTCTTCAAACAGCACCGGCTCCATCTTCACACGCCCTGAAGTCTGCGCGGTTTGGGCTGCAGAACCCGCGCCTTCCTTTGGCTCCTCAACCAATTTGCCCGCGACTTTATCGGAGGTTCCGGAAGCCAGCGTGTAATTGTATTCGTAGGTTGCAAAAATCGATTCCGCGGGCTGACGGCCGTTCTGATCCTTGCCGTCCCAAATCACGGATTCCTGCAATTCCGACCCCGTATATTTCCGCAGCAAGTGCGCTTGGGCGTCGAATATCTTAAGTTCCCATTTGGCGACTTCCGATTCCGTGTTGGTTTGCACCTCAAACACGGCTCTTTGCAATTTATTCCGTTCCAAAGCATTCAGTTCGCCTTGAACCTTGACGGTAATGGGCGCACGCCGGGTTAAGCCCGAAAGGCGGGGGATCAGCACTCCGCCGGCCGACGCACCTCCGCCCGTAGGGGCAATGCGTTTGGCTATGCGCCGCTTTCCAGTCCTGGCCTTTTTAGTTTCTCCAAACCCCGCCGTAAATGAAATGCGGTGCGTAATGCCCAACACCCCGTAGTCCGCATAGGCATAGTCCAAGGTATAATCCAAAATCTTGACGCCCATGCCCGCGGTTAATCCCGAAAGTGTTCCCAGACTGTTGATTTCGGATACCTTGTACCCTGCGCGCACGGCGACGGTATTGGCAAACCAATATTCCAAACCTGCGTTGATATAATAAGGCAGGTCAATGGGAACGGGAACGTTCAAGTCCAAGACCGCGGTCAGCCGATTTTTATCCGTACTGGGAAAAAACGAGTACGCGGTGCCTAATTTAACCACCAGCGGCAAGTTGTACCCTTGAATGGGCAGCCCCAAATTTTGCACCATCAGGCCCACGTCAAAATTATTCCATACTTTAAGCATCTGCGCGCCCAAATCAACCGCAGCCGTAATATTGTTGTATGTATCCACGCTTTCCGAAACCAGCTTCACATTCCCGCCCAACGATACCTGGGGCCAAAACCATTGCGCGCATCCAAAGGTAGTCACCAGCGTGTACGGTGTGAAGCTGCCTTCGAGCGGGACCGGATAATTATTGCTGTCAATGCCGAATTTTTTAAACTCGCCGAAATTAATATAATTAATTCCAATGCCGTATCCGCCTTGTTGCATAGTCTGCGCGTATCCAATGTACTCGCTGTTGATTTCGCCAAACCAGGCATTGTGCATGAGGGAAATTTGAGTTTGAGTCAAGCGGGACAATCCGGCGGGATTCCAATAGAGTGAATAGGCATCATCACTAACAGCGACTTGGGCTTCGCCCATGCCTACCGGGCGCGCTCCAATGCCGACTTGCAATATCTTTCCCGATATTTGTTGCGTGGCATCGCCGGCTAAAAGGTTCATTGGCAATCCGAGGATGAGGCAAAAAACCATCCAATTACTTCGCCAATTTTTCATGACCGCGTGCCACCCTTCTAAAAATAGACTCGTGCTGTGGCAAACCGCCGAGCCTCCGGATCTCATGCTCCGCAGTCATGCCACCCTGCATTATCCTGCAGCAACAAAAAACAGCGGGATGTGCTGCGGATTTAAACCTAAATTATTTTTTTTATCTTACTACCTAAACCGCCGCAATGCAAGTTTAATGTTAAAAACAGAGACAGCTAATTTGATAAAAAGAATTTTGATTATCCTTTAAAATCAACGTTTTTTAAAAAATCAAGCCAAAATCGTCTGCACTTTTAAAAAATTGACATGTGAGCGATTACTTATGGGGGCGCTGGCCAAAACCACAACTTGATCCCCGCGTTTTACCCGCTGATGGGCCTTAAGATGTTTCTCAACAGCGTGCAATAGTGACTCGGTATTTAATTGCTTTTGAATACGGAAAGACTCAATCCCCCAATTTAAATTCAATTGTTGCTGAATCTCACGCGTGTGCGCATAGACCACCAGAGGCGTCCGCGGACGGCGGCGGGAAACCAACCGGGCCGTATTCCCGGATTGTGTGAACACCACCAACGCTTTCGCTTGAATTGTTTCAGCCAACTCGACGGCCGCGGCAACCAAAGCATCATCCGAGCCTTCAATGGCAGGCACTTTAGGCAGCCGGTTGTATTGGGGCGAGTGTTCCGCCTCCTTGGCAATGCGCGCCATCATGCAGGCAGCTTCGACCGGATATTGTCCGGCGGCGGTCTCCCCGGACAGCATCACGGCGTCCGAACCGTCAAAAATCGCATTGGCCACATCCGACGCTTCGGCGCGCGTAGGTGTGGGATTTTCCATCATGGATTGCAGCATCTGCGTGGCGGTAATCACGAGGCGGTTGTGCGCATTGGCCAGTCCGATAATCCGTTTTTGCAGCAGCGGAACCTGCTCCGGACTCATCTCCACGCCCAAATCGCCGCGCGCCACCATAACGCCGTCCGCGGCTAAAATAATCTCCTCCAACTGATCAATGGCCTGCGGCTTTTCCAGCTTGGCAATGACCCGGGCCGAGGCGCCGGCTTGGCGGATAATTTTTTTCAAACGTAAAATTTCCTCAGCGCGGCGGACAAACGAAAGCGCCACGAAATCCACGCCCATAGCAAGCCCAAAACGCAGGTCATCCAAATCTTTCGCTGTCAAAGCCGGAACATGCAGGGCGGCTTCTGGAATGTTGAACCCTTTGTGATCGGAAAGCACGCCCCCGGTGATCACCTCGCAGAGCACCGCTTTGCCTTGCAGCGAGCGCACCCTCAACTCCAGCAGCCCGTCATCCAAAAGAATGCGTGATCCGGATTTTACATCCCGGGCCAGGCGGGCATAGGAAATGGGAATTTCATTTGCGGCCAGGGCTTGTTTTCCATAGACCACCCGCAAAACCGCGCCGGGCGTTAGGATGATTTTTCCCCCGGGTAAATTCCCCACCCGCAGCTTGGGCCCGGTTAAATCCAATAAGGCGGTCAAGGGCACACCTGCGCGTTTGGCTTCTGCGCGCAATTTTTTGAACCGGCGGGCATGCTCTGCGTGCGTGCCGTGGGAAAAGTTCAAACGGGCGCCGCTCATGCCGACGCCAAGCAAGGCGCGTAAAATCCCCGGCCGGTCGGTGGCCGGACCTAAGGTAAAAAGCAGTTTGGTATTCAGCATGATTGGATTTCCTTTTTACCAGGGTAAAAACAGACGGCATAACTGCAGCAAGGCATTGGCATAAATACCCGCGATCACATCGTCGATCATAATGCCCCAGCCGCCGGGCAGTGCCTGGGATTGCCGGGCCGGGAAGGGTTTCCAAATATCAAACAAACGGAACAAGAAAAAAGCGGCTATGGGGTAAAATATGTGACTGGGCAAAAAAGCGGCGGAAATTAAATATCCGGCAATTTCATCAATCACCACCGCATGCGGATCTTTTTCACCCAGATACGCTTCGGCTGCACCGGCTGCCCAAACACCCACTGCGCAGCACAACACCGTGACGGCAACATAAAGCCCAACTGATCCGCGCAAACCATAATACAAAGGCATGGCGAGCAGCGAAGCAAATGTTCCCGAAGCCACGGGAAAAAAACCCGCCCCACCCACGGTCGCCAGGCACAGCACCCACCAGCGCCTCATGCCGGCGGGTCCTGAAACAATTCACGGTTTTTAACCAAGTAGTCCAAGCCCGAATACAATGACAAAACCGCGGCCACAAACATGCCTGCATACGGCAGGTAATACGCCAGATACAGCATGATCTCGCCGATCACCCCCATGGACATCAAGGCGTATTCCCACGGCGGCGCCCAGGCGCGCAACGAACTCACGATCACATTAACGACCAAAATAATTAAAACCGCAACAATTTGGGAAACTGTTTTGTGTTTGCCCGACGTTGACGAGGAAATATCCCGGCCCTCCATGGCCGCCAAAACCCTCAGCCCGGTAATGGCAAACTCGCGCCCGATGATCAAGATCACCATCCAAGCCGGGGCATAACCCAGTTGGACAAAAGAAATGAACACTGTGGTCATCAGCAGTTTATCGGCCAGCGGGTCCATAATCTTTCCGAAGTTGGTAACCAGGTTTTTTTCCCGCGCCAGTTTTCCGTCCCAATAATCCGTAAGCGCCGCGGCAATGAAAACCAGCAGGGCCAGGTATTGACCCCATACGGTTTCAGAAAGCAGGCAAATGACCAGGACCGGTGCGGCAGCAATTCGTCCCAGGGTTAATTTGTTCGGCAAATTCAATTTTTGAAACCGTTGCCACCAATTCACGCGATCTCTCCTATTAAATCATGATCCGTAGAACCCGTTACCCGCGCCCGCACAAACTCACCCGGCCGGGCTTTGCCTTTCAATACAATTCCGCCGTCAACTTCCGGGGCATCGCCGGCCGTGCGTGCAATCACGTGATTGCGGCCCGACGGCTCCTCCACCAAACAATCCAGGGTTTTTCCTATCCAACGCGTCAGCCGCTCGCGGCTGATCCGGCTCTGCAAATCCATCAATTCCCGGCGGCGGCGTTCCCGCGTGCGCTGGGGAACCTGACCGTCCCACTCGGCTGCACGGGTTCCGCGTTCGCGCGAATAGGCAAACACGCCCAACCTGTCAAACTGCGCCTCGCGTACGAAATTCAGCAACGCGGCATGATCGGCTTCCGTCTCTCCCGGGAATCCCGAGAGCAGCGTGGTCCGCAGCACCAAATCCGGAATCTTGCGGCGCAACCGTGCCAGCAACGTCAAATACTCAGCCCCGTCCCCAGGGCGCCCCATCCGGCGCAAAACACTTTTCTGCGCATGCTGCACCGGCATGTCCAGGTATTTACAAATTTTCTTTTCCTGCGCGATGCGCCGTATCAACCCTTCGTCAATACCATCCGGGTACGCGTACATCAAACGAATCCAACGCAGCCCTTTTATTTTCACCAATCCGTCCAATAACGCATTGAGGTTGGTACGGGGTTTGAGATCATGGCCGTATACCGTAATATCTTGCGCCACCACGATGATTTCGCGGGCGCCTTGCCGCACCAGGGCTTCAGCTTCTTGTAATAGCACATTTCGTTTAACCGAACACAACGGCCCACGCAGCGCGGGGATCAGGCAAAACGCGCATTGGCGCGAACAACCTTCGGCGATTTTTAAATACGCGCTGCCCGTGCCTGAAAGCAAAACGCGCTCCGCTCCGTCCGCTTCCGTGGTTTTAACCACAGGGCGTTCCCTCCCCAACAACGACCGCACCGCGGCGGCCACGCGATCCGCTTCCGCGGGTAAAAACGCGGCATCAAGTTCGGGAATCAAAGCCTTCAATTTTTCATGTCCATAACGCGAAACCAAACACCCGGCGGCAATCAAAGCCTTTAAACGCCCGTTCTGTTTCAAGGCCGCGGCGCCCAAGAGCGTTTCTATGGCCTCGGCTTCGGCCGATTGAATAAAAGCGCACGTATTAACAATGACCGCATCCGCTTGCTCCGGGTCGGCAACCACCTTGAACCCTTCCAAGCCAAAAGCATGCAGCACGCGCTCGGCGTCCACCTGGTTTTTGGCGCACCCCAAGCTGATTAAATGAACTTGTCCCCGGTGCAGGGCCATTACCGGTAATTCACGAATTGGACGAAAATTTTTAAATCCGCCTTTAAAATAGCTTTCTGCGCCGCCTGCAATTCATCCAAATCCTTGCCGGAAATGCGCACCTGATCGCTTTGAATGGCCGCTTGCACTTTCAGCTTCATATCCTTCACCAACTTGACGATTTCTTTGGCTTTGTCGGAAGGAATTCCGGTCTGCAGTTTGTATACTTGCCGTGCGTTTCCGCCCGAGGTAGTCTCGATGGGTTCCCGCGTGATGGCCGTCAAAGGAATATTGCGCTTGGCCATGCGGGTATCCAAAATATCCGACAACCCTTTCAAACGGAAATCGCTGTCCGCCGACAAGTTCAAGGTCATGGCTGTTTGATCAAATTTGATTTCGTATTTGGCATTTTTAAAATCATACCGCTGCCCGGTTTCCTGCAAGGTTTGTTGCACCGCGTTGGTAACTTCCTGTTTGTCCAATTTGCACACTACATCATACGAATGCTCGCTGGCCATGCCTTCCTCCCTTTTTCTCGCAAATCCTATTTCACCGCTGCGGCCGCCGGATTGGCTTTGCGTTCAAAAATAACTTCCTTGCGCACTTCCCCGGATTGGCCCAACGCGGGCTGAAGCTCGCCGTTAAACGTCACTTCAATCCCGCCTGCGTTTCCCGTCCACAGCACAAACCGGTCCTTGGCGGTCCAGGTGCGTTCTTCGTTGAGGTTCAGGGTGACATCCGGTTCTTGGCGGCCGTCCACCATGATGGTAATCCACGTCTTTTCCTTGGCGCGGATCTTCATCGTCAATTCTTCCCCAGTGGCCGGCGAGGCATTGCTCACGGCGGGTGCCATGGCCTGGTTGGGGTTGGCTGCCTGCATGGGCAAACCGTCGCTTTTGGGTTCTGTTTTGGATTTCAGCGAAGAGGGCCAAAACAGAAAAAATCCGATCCCCAATCCGGCCAGCACTAAAATTGCAACCAGCGCGCTCCAAACCGAGGGGTTTACCGAATCCTTTTCCCGTCCCCGATCCGGGCTGTTCTCGGAACGTTCGGTGTCCTGCTGCCGCTGATCCAAGTACTGCCGCGACAAAAGCTCATCATCCAACTCCAGGTATTTTGCATAGGCGCGTAAAAATCCGCGTATATACGTTTCACCCGGCAACTGATTAAACTCGCCGTTTTCCAAAGCTTCCAAATACCGTTTCCCGATCTTGGTATGTTCGGCAACTTCCACCAGGGAAATACCGCGGGCTTTGCGCTGCTTGCGCAGTGTTTCTCCCAAGGTGTTTTTGTCCTCGCCCGGTGAGGTCAAAACCGGTTTGGATTCAGAATCAAGATTCCGTGCCGCATGTTCCGCCATGATAATCACTCCTTCGTCGTATGATGATAACGTATTTGCTGTTTTACCCGATCTCTTTTTTAAGGCCAAAGCGGTTCAATCACTTCGGCGCCGGCCGGAGGCGTGAATTGAAACAGGCTTTCCGGCAAACCGGCCTTCCCGGCTTGCAATTCAGCGCGCGTATGGACCTTCACGCGCTTTAATTCCACGGTCACGGATTTAGCGGCTTCGATTTCCACCCGGACCGGAAGTTTAAGCGGACCATCCACCCAAATCCGGGCACGCTGAAATTCCAAGGTTTCTCCCGGATTGGGCACGCAGTCATACTCCCATCGGCCGGACCCAACGGCCTGTTTCACCATCCTGGTGATTTGACAGCGCTTCAGCAATTCCGCCAACCCCCCGCCCAATTCTAAAAAAAACTCGCTCGGATTTCCCGCAGGCGGCAGTGCCTGTTTTTGAACCTGATTGATTTTTTTCAAATACAGACAGCGTTGTTTCCCATCCGAAACCAGCCATTGAACCTCGGGAGAAGAATATTCCACGCGATAACGCCGCCCGGTTGCCAGTGAAATCTTTCCCCGGGCTTTCCACGCTCCGCTCTTGGGGCCCGTACCTTGACCCTGCACGGTCAGGGAAAAATCCGCGGTCAAATCTCCGATTTGGCGCTGGGCTTCGGCCAAGGCCTGACGCTCGGCGGCATAGGCCGTTGAGGTTGCCGCCCCCGGTTCCGAACTTGCCTGAACATCCGCTGTGGTCACTGCCATGGCCGCGATTAAGGCCCATAGCATCCGCAGCAAACCAAACTTGCGCCAAAACATCATACAATTTCTTCCTCCATGTCTTCGCTTTCCAGCCCGGCCGTATCGGCGTTTATCAGCACTTTCCGCGGCTTGCTTCCCTCGGGAGGACCCACCACGCCTTTTTCTTCCATTAAATCCAGCAAGCGTGCGGCGCGCGAGTAGCCGATTTTCAAACGGCGCTGCAGCAGCGAGGTGCTGGCTTGTTTGGCGCGCACGATCCACGTCACGGCCTCGGCGTACAACTCGTCCTCGGCACCGCCCTCGTCCCGGGCGGCTCCGCTGCTTTTTAGCTTGGTTTCCGCAAACGCCGGATCAAACGCCGGCGTGCCCTGTTCGCGCCAAAACGATGCAATGCGTTCCACTTCGGTTGTGGTGACAAACACGCCTTGCACGCGCAGCGGTTTGCCAGCCGTTGCCGGAGAGTATAGCATATCTCCGCGTCCCAATAACGCATCCGCGCCGTTGGCGTCCAAAATAGTGCGCGAGTCCACCTTCGACGAAACCTGAAACGCGATGCGGGAGGGAAAATTGGCTTTAATCACACCCGTGATGACATCCACCGAAGGACGCTGCGTGGCCAGCACCAAATGGATGCCGACCCCGCGCGCCATTTGCGCCAGCCGCGTCACGGCGTTTTCCACGTCATTGGCCGCCACCATCATCAAATCCGCGAACTCATCGATAAACACGATAATGTAGGGCATGGGAGTGTTGATGGCCGCTTGCATCCCGGCGCCTTCGTTTTTCCCGGCCGCCACTTGCTGATTAAAGCCGATGATGTCCCGCACCCCAGCCTGGGCAAAAAGTTTATACCGTTCTTCCATTTCCTTGACCAAAAGTTTTAAGGCCACCGCGGCCTGCTGGGAATCTGTAATCACGGGCGCTTTTAAGTGGGGAATATCCTTGTACATGGTCAGTTCAACGCGTTTGGGATCGATCATCAAAAAACGAACCTCGCGCGGGGTAGCCCGGTACAGCAGACTGCACACTATGGAATTCACGCACGCGCTCTTGCCCGACCCGGTCGCGCCTGCCACCAGCAAATGCGGCATGCTTTCCAGGCGCGCAAAAATATCCTGCCCGCCGATGTCTTTGCCCACGGCAAACGTCAGAACCGACTCACTCTCCGCAAACACGGGATTGCTCAGCAATTCCTTCAACACCACGACTTGCTTGTCTTGGTTGGGAATTTCTATCCCCACCGCGCCCTTGCCGGGAATCGGCGCTTCAATGCGCACATGCTCGGCCTTCATGGCCAAGGCAATGTCGTCCGCCAAGGAAATAATCCGGTTTACTTTGACTCCTGGGGCGGGTTGCAATTCATACCGTGTAACCACCGGGCCCGGGCATACTTCCACTACTTTGGCGGAAACTCCGAATTGACCCAAGGCATTTTCCAAAGTCTGGCTCATATTTTCAAAATAAGCCGCGGCCATGGTGGGAGACGTCTTGCCGGAATTCAATAAATCCAAACCGGGCAAAACATAAGTTTTTTCATTACCGGTTCTTGCCAAGGCCGCAGCCGCCACTTCATCATCCGCAGCGGGAAATGGCGGACGTTCCTCCCGGTGCTTTGGTTCGGGTGTTAATTCCTGCGGTTGCGGAGTATTGATTTTTATTTTAGGCTTTTCCGTTGTCACCGCTGCCGTAACCGTTGCCTCAGGCTCCTTACCCGTGCGCTTGTTGTTTTTTTTCACATCCGCGTACTGCAAAGGCAGCGAGGTTGGTTTTACGGTTTGAATGCCGCTCATGGTTTTCCGGATGGAATTCAAAATATAGGGTTCCACTTCCAGCAGATACAACGACAAAACAAACAGCGTGCCGCACAAAATATACGTGCCCACAGTGGAAAAAACCGATACGCTCAGATACACCAAACTCTGGGCAATGAAGCCTCCCACCGGCAATTCATTTTCCCCCCACAAACGCATCCAGCGGGGAATGCCTTCCCAAAAATGCCTGACTTTATCACTGCCGTAAAATGACGCAACCTCATCAAAGCCCAAGGGGACCGAAAAAATCAAATTCAACAACATCATCAGGGTCAGCAAGGCCAGCCCGAATCCAATGCGCTTGGGAACGGGATTTTCCCACACGGAGCCCTTGAATACCACGACACCGTACCCGATCATCATCAAAGGCAGCGCGTAAACCAAAACACCCAGAAGGGCGAATCCAATGCGGAAACAAATCTCTCCCGCCGGGCCCAACGTGTTCCGGTCCGCAGCATGCGGCCAAAGCGCGGCGATCAGCAACAAGCTGCCGGCCCACCAGGCGATGCCCATCACTTCATTCCGGCGTTTCCCCGTGAATAATTCGCGCAGAACCCAACGGCCGTTTGCCGCCGGGCGGTTTTCCGTTTGATTTTTTTTTATGCGTGCAAACAATTTCGGCATTGCCACCCTCGATCTTTCGACTGCCTTTAAATCCACAAATCCAATTTATGCCGTAGGGAACGGTTTAAAACCGTTCCCTACAAAATCACACTTCAACAATCACCGGAATAATCATGGGAAAGCGCATGATCTCCCGTTTAAAATATTTTTTCATTGAACTGCGGGTTATATCCTGAAGCACCGAAGCTTCGGAAATACCCGCAATGGAAACCTTGCTCAGCGCCTCTTGCAAGGCGTACCGGGCGCCTTCCATCAACCTCGATGTCTCGGGTTCATCGGCAATGCCGCGCGGGGTTAAATCCGGGCCTGAAATCAATTCCCCGGTTTGGCGATTCAGTCCCATCACCACAATGAGCATGCCGTCCTGCGCCAAATGCTGGCGATCGCGCAGCACCACATGCCCGACGTCACCCACGCCTTTGCCGTCCACCAAAACACTGCCCCAAGGCACCTTCCCGGCACGTTTTAATCCCTTAGCCGATAATTCAATACAATCGCCATTCTCTGCGAGCATGATCCGCTCACCGGGCATGCCCAATTCGCGCGCCAGATCCGCATGATGATAAAGATGCCGGGATTCCCCATGAATGGGAATAAAATTTTTCGGTTGGACAATGTTGTGCATAACTTTCAATTCCTCACGGGCGGCGTGGCCGGAAACATGGATCTCGCTTACCCGCTCATAATGAACCTTGCACCCCATGCGGAAAAAATGATTGATCATATTCCCAATACGCCGTTCATTCCCGGGAATGGTGCGCGCGGAAATAATCACCGTGTCATCCGCTTCCAATTTCAATTCCTGATTTTCCCCCACGGCCGTGCGGGCCAGAGCCGACCTCGGCTCCCCCTGGCTGCCCGTGGTCAGCACGATGGATTTTTCCGGCGGCAAATTGATTAAATCATTCCACTTCAGCCACAAACTTTCAGGAATCAGCAAGTACCCCAGCTCCTGCGCTGTCCGCATATTCTTGACCATGCTCATGCCCAGTACGCCGATTTTGCGCTTGTACCGGACCGCGGTATTGATCACTTGCTGAAAACGGTGAATGTTGCTGGAGAAGCACGCAATCACAACCCGGCGGGGCGCGTCGCGGACAATTTCATCAAAAGCCAATCCCACTTCCCGTTCGGAAAGCGTGTACCCGTCGCGTTCGGCATTGGTGGAATCCGCCAACAACAAATCAACGCCTTGGCGGCCAAATTCCGCAAAGCGCCCCAAGTCCGTAATCTTGCCGTCCACCGGCGTGGGGTCCAGTTTAAAGTCCCCGGTGTGCACAATGGTGCCGGCCGACGTGCGGATGGCCAAGCCCACGGCATCCACAATAGAGTGCGCCACGGGAATAAACGTAATTTCAAACACCCCGAGCTTAACCGTATCTCCCGCCTTGACCTCATGAAGGTCGGTAGTTTCGAGCAGTCCGTGCTCTTCAAGTTTGTTCCGGACCAACCCCAGCGTCATCCGTGTGCCGTAAATGGGAACCGGCAACTGGCGGAGAATGTACGGCAATGCGCCCACATGATCTTCGTGCCCATGCGTCAAAACAATCCCAACGATCCGGGCCACTTTATCCTTTAGGTAAGTAACGTCCGGTACAATAAAATCAATCCCCGGCTGATCTTCCGAGGGAAAACACATTCCGGCATCAATGATCAGCGTCTGTTGCCCGCATTCCAAGGCCAGCATATTTTTCCCAATTTCGCCCAACCCGCCCAAGGGGATAATGCGGCACGTTCCCGGAAGCAGTTCCGGAAGTTCACGAATTTCACGAGATTCCTGCATGAGACCAACCTTCATTTAAAATAGAATTTCGCCATTATAGCAAAGAAAACAGAAGGCAAGCCAGATAAAAACCAAGGATTAATTTATTTGGTGCGCATTCCGCTCAAGACGGCCACCTATTCCGATGCATGGCGGCCACCCTCCCACCGAACAAAATCTCAACGATCAAAATATAACACAGGTGGC
>JAGVPM010000168.1 GCA_020052235.1 Candidatus Goldiibacteriota bacterium | reverse complement strand
CGTTTTTGCGACGAAGCAATCTGTTTTAAGCTCTAAACGCTCCGAAAAAGCGAGATTGCTTCGCTTTGCTCGCAATGACAAATGTAAAGCTATTTAAGAGACACTACGCTAATAATCTTATAAATTACAAAAGTTATACAAGGCGCAAAAAGCCAAGGCAATGTGATTTCGGATGGAGACAAGACTTCGGTTGTGAAAATGGTTGAGCCCAAAAGATTGCTTGAAGGTCCGAAAAACGGTCTCGATAGCCCAACGACGAAAAGGTACGCTTTGCCGATTTGCCGGGGCGTGGAAACAAGATCGTTGGTTAATTTAAAGTGCCATGTCTAACTTTTGTTAATAATTAAGCATGGTGTCCCCGGAATTACGTATCCCCCAATTCATTAAACGCCATTTTTTCCGGTCTTTATTATATTCAAATATATCTTTTACTTCCATCTCATTTTTGTCTATGCGATAGACTTTTGGTTTCGGCAAATCATTATGAATAAAATAATGATAATTTTTATTTGTTCCCATATAATACCAAGCAGACACCTTGGGTTCCTGGCATTTGTTTTTCAATTCTTCCAATTCATTCAAAGTAACTGTAGTAATCTCCATACAGCCAACCAAACAACTGCTTATGCCAAAAACGGCAAACAAATTTTTCCAAATCGGATTCATTTTTCCTCCATAGTTTTATCTTTTTCACGTTAGTTGATTGATTTTAACAGCTATAAATAAGTCTTTATTCGTCTTAGACTGACTTGCATTTCACTGCTATGCATAAGTCATCTCCTTTTTCACAAAATACATTTTCTACAACCGTGAAACGGTGCCACCGGCTATTGCTTTAGGTTAGATACTCGGCAATATAAACGCTGCAAAAATTTTATCAGGCCCTCATTTCCAATTAAACTGAAGTCCGATGAAATTATTCCAATACCAATCCCAACATTTCGTGCCTGGCACCGATTTCAAGATTAACTGACTGATAGGAAATTGGTTTTCGTCCTAAACGCAGCACACCTGTTCGCTCTCAGGCCACGGCTTTTATTGCTGTACCATCCGTAATACCTTACCAGCTGCAACCCTTTTTCCGGGATATGCTGCGTAATGGCCGCGATGAACTCCCCGGCTGCAAACACCTCAAAATTTCTTTTGGTTTTTTGTTCATCTGGGAATGGCAGATGACTTGTTGTTGTTCCCGCTGATAGATCATCTTTGCTTCTGAAAACGGATTCCGGAGAATATACTGCGCGAGCCTTTCACAACAACCGCACCCCGGTTTTACCCTTGGAGATCTCGCCCAGCCGGTACACGGTTTCTTTCTGGACGCGCAAGGCCTGCATTACAGGTGCCGCATCTTTCGCCGCAACTATGATTACCATGCCAATACCCATGTTGAAGGTTCGGAACATGGTAGTTTGCTCTACCTTGCCCTTGGCCTGCATGAATTGAAAAATCGGCAACACCGGCCATGTGTGCAATTTTATGTCCGCTCTGCAGCCTTCGGGCAAAATACGCGGAATGTTGTCAATGAATCCGCCGCCGGTAATATGCGCCAAGCCCTTGAGGGTAAACCGTTTCAACAAGGGGCGGATGGCCGGCAGGTAGGAACGGTGCACTTGCAACAACGCATCCCCGGCCCTGCACTTCAACTCCGGAACCATACTCTCGGGTTTATACTTTAACTGTTTGAAAAAAATATGCCGTGCCAGGGAATACCCGTTGGTGTGCAGGCCCGTGGACGGCAAGCCTAAGATAACATCCCCGGGTTTGATCTTCGACCCGTCAATGATCACACTTTTCTCCACCAAACCGACAATGGTTCCGGCCAGATCGAAATCATCATTTTGATACATGCCCGGCATTTCGGCGGTTTCCCCGCCCAACAGCGCACAACCGTTTTCCCGGCAGGCAATGGACAAGCCCTTAACGATTTGCTCGGCCACCACGGGTTTTAGTTTCCCGGTCGCAAAGTAATCCATGAAAAAAAGTGGAGTGGCGCCCTGGACTAAAATATCATTTACGCAGTGATTGACCAAATCCTGCCCTACGGTGTGAAAACGTTTCATGGCTCCGGCGATCAGCAATTTGGTTCCCACGCCGTCGGTGGACCCGACCAGCACGGGCTGGCGGACCCCCTGGGGCAATTGAAACAAGCCGCCAAAGGAGCCAATATCGGCCAGCATGTTCTTGGTACGCGCCGCGCGCACATGCGCCTTCATGCGTTGGACCGCTTCAGTGCCGGCATCTATGTTGACCCCGGCTTTAGCGTACGCGTCTTGCGTGGGTTTCTTCTTCACGTAACGTAATCCTCCAAATTCACATGTAGGGAACGGTTTAAAACCGTTCCCTACAAATTATAATTATAAATTCGTTATCCTGTCGCCTTCAATTTCCTTGGTGGAAACGCACATGCCGCTTTTGGCCGCACGTTTTTGGAAATCCACAGGATAATTGCCGGTGAAACAGGCCTGGCAAAAGTTCTGCTTCTGATCGGGCATGGCGGCCAGCATCCCCTCCAGGGACAAATAAGCCACGGAATCCACCCGCAGGTAGGTGGCAATCTCTTCCAGGCTGTGCGTGGCCGCGATCAATTCCTGACGCGTGGGAAAATCCATGCCGTAAAAACACGGATACGCCACCGGCGGCGAAGAGAGTCGCATATGAATTTCCTTGGCACCTGCCTGCCGGATCATTTTCACGATCTTGCGCGATGTGGTGCCGCGCACCAGGGAATCATCCACGACAATGACGCGCTTGCCGGCCACGATGTCTTTAACAATGTTGAATTTGAGTTTCACGCCGAAATCGCGGATGCTTTGGGACGGCTCAATAAAGGTGCGGCCCACGTAATGATTGCGGATTAGCCCCATGTCAAACGGGATGCCGGATTCCTGCGAAAACCCAATGGCTGCGCAGACTCCCGAGTCAGGCACGGGAATCACCACATCCGCCTCCACCTTGGTTTCCTGGGCCAAAATTCGCCCCAGGCTCTGCCGCGCTTTCCAACAGGATGTGCCAAAAATAAGGGAATCCGGACGCGAAAAATAAATATTTTCAAAAACGCACAACGCCTGCTGCTCCACGGCCGGGGCAAATCGCAGGGACCGAAGCCCATTTTTGTCCACCACCACCATTTCGCCCGGTTCCACATCGCGGATATATTCGGCGCCGATCAGGTCAAAGGCGCAGGTCTCCGAAGCCACCACATAGGCGTCTTTTAGCTTGCCCAATGCCAGCGGCCGAAACCCTTGCGGGTCGCGGACCGCTATCATCTCGTCGTTGGTCATGAGCAGCAATGAATACGCGCCCTTGATCTTTTCCAGGCTGGAGACCACCGCATCCAGGAAATTTTTCTTGGTGCTGCGGGCAATTAAGTGAATGAGCACTTCGGTGTCAATGGTGGTTTGAAAAATCGAACCGTAGGCTTCAAGTTCGTGGCGTATTTCCTCGGCATTGACCAAGTTGCCGTTGTGGGACACAGCCAAATTTCCCCGGCAATATTCCACGGCCAGGGGTTGCGCATTTTTCAAAGCCGAAGATCCGGTGGTGGAATACCGCACGTGTCCGATCGCGGCCGCGCCCTTTAATTCGACCAAATTGTGCTGGTCAAACACATCAGCGACCAAGCCGCGGCCGCGTATGCTGTGAAATGTGCCCGAGTCCCAGGACACGATCCCGCAGCCTTCCTGCCCGCGGTGCTGCAATCCGTACAACATTAAATAGACCAAATTGGACGCTTCCGGCGCGCCCCATATTCCTGCTATACCGCACTCTTCACGAGGTTTATCCGACTTATCCGTGCACATAATGCTTCAAGCCGCCTTTCCATGCTGCGTACAATTTTCCCACCGGCAATTCCAACACCGGACGGCCGTTCTGAAACACGGCCAAGGTGCTGCCGCCTACGCGCCCCACCTCATGGCAAGGCACGCCGTGTTTGCGGCAGAGTGCTTTAAACACCGGCAAGTGCTTGGGATTCACGCTCACGATCACCCGCGATTGGGATTCGGAAAACAGCAACTCCGTGGTCGTCAACTTCGAGGTCACGTTCAATTCCGCACCCATGAGATTCCCGCCGTGCGTTTTGGCCAAAAAGGTGGCTTCGGCCAAAGCCACGCCCAATCCGCCTTCGGAGCAATCCTGCGCCGAACTCATGAGTTGCTGGTCAGCGGCTTGCACTAACGTTGTTTGCAGCGCCGCTTCGCGTTTTAAATTGATGACCGGAGGTTTCCCGGCTTTCACGCCTTTGAGTTCATACAGCCAGGAAGAACCGCCCATTTCCGCCAGGGTATTCCCCAACACCAGGACCACATCGCCGGCACGTTTGAACCAGGGCGTCACCAGTTTTTTTTCATCTTGGAGCAAGCCCACCACCCCAACCACCGGCGTCGGATCAACCGCGCCTTCGGGGCTTTCATTGTAAAAACTGACATTGCCGCCGGTCACGGGCAGGCCCAAAGTTTTGCACGCCTCGGCCATGCCTTTCACCGCGCTTTTGAATTGCCAGAAAATCTCCGGATCCATGGGATTGCCGAAATTCAGGCAATTGGTCATGCCCAACGGCTTGGCGCCGGTCACAGCCACATTGCGGGCTGCTTCAGCCACGGCTATTTTGCCGCCGGACGGCGGGTCCAGATACACAAAGCGTCCATTGCAATCCAAGGAAACCGCAACTGCTTTTTTGGTGTGTTTAATCCGCAGCACCGCCGCCCCGGCTCCGGGCAACTGCACGGTGTTGGTGCGGACCATGTGGTCGTACTGTTCCCACACGTAGCGCTTGGAGCATAAATTCGGCGAAGCCAAAAGTTTCAATAAAGCCGCATCCTGCTCGATATCCGCCTTCAGGGCTTTGGCTGGAATGGTTTGCACTTTGTCCAAATACTTCGGACGCTTGGCCGGACGATGGTAGGTCGGATACCCCGGGAACTTGGTATCAGCCAACGCGCCTACAGGCATCTCGGCCACCACATTGCCGTGATGACGGATGCGCACCAAATGATCGTTGGTCACAAACCCGATATCCGCCGAGTGCAGGCCCCATTTCTTGAGGATCTTATGCACCGCCGGCTCATGCCCGCGCTTGGCCACCAGCAGCATGCGCTCCTGGGACTCCGAAAGCATGATCTCATACGGCAGCATGCCCGTCTCGCGCTGGGGCACCTTATCGAGTTCGACTTCAATGCCCACGCCGCCGCGCGCAGCCATTTCCGAGGTCGAACAGGTCAACCCGGCCGCGCCCATGTCCTGAATGCCGATCAAGTGCTTGCCGCGGATCAATTCCAATGTAGCTTCCAGCAAAAGTTTTTCCATGAAGGGATCGGCAACCTGGACCGCGCTCTTGCGTTCCTCGGCTTCGGAAGAAAGTTCCTCCGAGGCAAAAGTGGCGCCATGAATGCCGTCGCGCCCGGTGGTGGAACCAATATAGATCACGCGGTTGCCCACACCCGAAGCCCGGCCCAAGGCCAATTCCTCGTGCTTCAAAAAGCCCACGGCCATGACATTAACCAGGCAGTTGTCTTTGTAGCAATCGTCGAACTGGACTTCCCCACCCACGGTCGGCACGCCGATGCAATTGCCGTACCCTGCGATGCCGCTAACCACGCCGGTGAACAAATGCCTAACCTTGTTATGGCTCAACTTGCCGAAACGCAGCGAATCCAAACAAGCCACCGGACGCGCACCCATGGTGAATACGTCGCGTAAAATGCCGCCCACGCCGGTGGCCGCGCCTTGATACGGTTCAATGGCGCTGGGGTGATTATGCGATTCCACTTTAAAACAGATCGCCCGCCCTTCACCAATGTCCATAACTCCGGCATTTTCACCGGGCCCTTGCAACACATTCTTGCCCTTGGTCGGATACAACTTCAGGACCGGACGCGAATTCTTATAGGAACAATGTTCGGACCACATAACCGAAAAAATCCCCAACTCCGTATAACTGGGCGTGCGCCCCATGATCCTTAATATATTCTGATACTCCTGGGGCGTGAACCCGTGTTGCTTGACAATCGCCGGAGTAATCTCCACGGGATCGCCCTCACAAGGGGTCAGCCGGGCATGTCCGCGCGGAATTTTATCGAACGGTGATGTTGTTCGAGGACGTTTGGAACGTTGGGTGGTTTGGGAACCGGAACCTGTCTTTTTCAAGCGTGATTACCTTCTTTCAATAATTAAGTAGAGACGCAAAATTTTGCGTCTCTACGATTGCATTTTTAGTTAATCGCGATTCCACCTGTATTTCACCAATGTCCGGATCGCGATCCAACCATCCTTCCAACGTATCTTTTTGCCTTCGGCAAAGGAGCGAGGGGTATAGGCAATGGGGATTTCGACAATCGGGATGCGCTGCTTTAATATCCGCGCCGTTACTTCGGGGCAAAACTCAAACCCATCCGCTTTCCAAAGCACCGACTTAAGCACCGCGGTTTTAAACACTTTGTAGCCGGTGGGCATATCGGTAATTCTAACACCGTAAAGGACCGAGGTCAACCAGGATAGAAACCTGCCGCCCCAATAAAAACGCAGGCTGGACTTGCCGATGGCGCGCCCTGTGCGCGCACCCAACACGCGCGAACCATAAACCACCGAAGCGTGTCCCTGCAGGATGGGATTCACCAGCGAGGGATAATCCGTGGGATCGTATTCCAGATCCGCGTCCTGAATCAGCACAATATCCCCGGTGGCATGCGCCAAACCGGTCCGCAAAGCCGCGCCCTTGCCGTGAACCCCGCTTTGCCGCAATACGGTCACGCCGGGCACGGACTGGGCCAATTCCACGGTGCCGTCGCGCGAGCCGTCGTCAATTACCAAAATCTCACCGGGCAGCAGCTCCAGCTCCAGTTTAATCCGCTCTAAAATTTCCACAATAGTGGCCTGCTCGTCGCGAGCCGGAACCAAAACGCTCAACTTCATGGCTTCTCCTTTTGGCAGAGCAAATGCACTTTATCGCGGGGATTGATATACACCACGGCATTCAACCAGCCCATAGTCTTTAACAGGAACCGCCCGGCCCGCGCAACGGGAAACAAAATTCCGTCCCCCGGCTTGAACCGCGACAGGGCAAAATCCCATTGCGCATACTTGCCCGCCCATTCCCGGGACTTTGGGGCCAACCCCAAGGACCGGCATACTTCCGCCAATTGCCGCCCGGTAAAAAAATAGGGCGCTTCCGGCATTCGAGTGAACCTAGAATCCAAGGTCGAGGCCCCCGAAATGGAATAGGATCGCCATCCGGAAACGCACCCTGTTCCTGAATCCG
>JAGVPM010000155.1 GCA_020052235.1 Candidatus Goldiibacteriota bacterium | reverse complement strand
CTGCCGTTGCTGCGCCGCACGGACTCCCGCGAACTTAAATAGGTGTTCAAATCAACCAGCTTGACGGTTTTGCGCTGCTGTTCCTTTTCCTTTTGCTGCTGGGTTTCTTCAAACCCGGTGGCAATCACCGTCACTTTAACCTCGTCGTTCATGCTCTCATCCACCACGGTTCCGAAAATCACATTGGCTTCCTTGCCGGCGCATTCGAAAATGGCGCTGGTCGCCTCGCTGACTTCGTGCAAGGTTAAAGTTTTACCGCCGGTAATGTTGATCAGCAGTCCGCGCGCCCCAGAGATGTTGACATCCGCCAGCAGCGGGCTGGAAATCGCCTGCTTGGCCGCCTTTAAAGCGCGCTGTTCCCCGGTGCCTGTCCCAATGCCCATCATGGCTCCGCCCATGCGTGCCATGACGGTTTTCACATCCGCGAAATCAAGGTTGATAATGCCCGGGACCGTAATCAATTCGGCAATGCTTTGCACTGCCTGGCGCAGCACATCGTCCGCCATTTTAAATGCTTCAATCAGGGTGGTCTGTTTGTTGACCACCTTGAGCAAATGCTCGTTGGGTACGGTGATCACGGTATCCACCACTTCGGTAAGCGCCCGGTAGCCGGTTTCAGCCTGCGCCCGGCGCGTGCGGCCTTCAAAGGCAAACGGATACGTCACCACGGCCACGGTCAATGCGCCCTGCTTGCGCGCCAGTTCCGCAATAACCGGAGCTGCCCCAGTGCCCGTGCCGCCGCCCAGCCCTGCCGTGATAAACACCATGTGGGCCCCGGCAATGGCCGCGCTGAGTTCTTCCTGGCTTTCCAACGCGGCCTTGCGCCCGACCTCCGGATCCGCCCCGGCGCCCAAGCCTTGGGTCAATTGGCCGCCGATCTGCATGCGCACCGGCGACAGCGCGGAAAGCAAATCCTGAGCATCGGTATTAACGCTTAAATATTCCACGCCCCGGATGCCGATGTCGATCATGCGGTTCACCGCATTGTTTCCGCCGCCCCCAACGCCCACCACTTTAATGTTGGCCGATAATTTTGCCAAATCCTCTGCGTATTCAAATTTCACGAAATTCACCTCCGCAATCTTTTTTAAAGCCTCACCGCAGAGACGCAGAGAACGCAGAGAAATGCCCGGAAAATATTTAATGGAATACTCCGCGAACTCTGCGCCTCTGCGGTGAGGCTTTTTAAAAATATTCCGTAAACCACGTCTTCATGCGTTGCATCAATGAACCCATCTTTTTCCCCTGGCCCCCGCGCGACCGCGCGGTGGACCCCGGCGTGCGGCTTTTGGCGCCAAAGCACACCAACCCCACGGCCGTGGAATAACTGGGGGAATTCACGATATCCACCATGCCCACCACATTTTTAGGCACGCCAATGCGCACCGGCACTTGTAAAATTTCTTCCGCCAACTGAGCCGTTCCGGCCAACAACGAAGAACCGCCGGTCAGGACCACTCCGGCCGCGGCTTTTTCTTCAAATCCGTTTTTCTTGATTTCCGCGTCAATCAATTCAAAAATTTCTTCCATGCGCGGCTGGATGATTTCCGCCAGCTGGCGGCGGGGCAAGGTCCGCGGCGCCCGCCCGCCTACTCCGGGAACCTGAATTTCCTCGCCTTCGGCCACCATGGACACCGAAGCGCAGCCGTATTTATGTTTGATCTCCTCAGCTTCCTGATTCGGAGTGCGCAAGCCAATGGCAATGTCCGCGGTTAATTGATTTCCGCCAATGGCAATGACACCCGAATGCCACAGCGCCCCTTCCACAAAAATCGCCACATCCGTGGTCCCGCCGCCAATATCGGCCAGCACCACGCCGAGTTCCTTTTCATCGGGTGAAAGCACCGCTTCGGAACTGGCCAAAGGTTGCAGGATGATATCCTCCACGCCGTATCCGGCGCGTTCCACGCTCTTGATAATATTCTGAACACTGGTCACCGCCCCGGTGACAATATGCACCTCGGCTTCCAAGCGCACGCCGGACATGCCCACGGGTTCCCGGATTCCGTCTTGATTGTCGATGATGAATTCCTGCGGCAGGACGTGAATAATCTCGCGGTCCAGCGGCAAAGCAATGGCCTTGGCCGCTTCGATAACGCGCTCCACGTCCTCGCGGGTGATTTCCTTATCCTTGTGCGATACGGCAATCACGCCATGGGAGTTCAAGCCTTTGATGTGTCCGCCGGCGATGCCGGCAAACACGGACCCGACCCGCACCCCGGCCATGCGCTCGGCCTCGGCCACGGCGGCTTTGACCGACTCGATGGTGTTTTCAATGTTAACGACTACGCCCTTGCGCAGTCCCTTGGAGGGTTTGATGCCCACGCCGATGATGTTCGCCACTCCCGTGGGTTGAATCTCGGCAATCACGGCACAAATCTTCGTTGTGCCCAGATCGAGCCCCACCACCAGATTATCGTACATATCTTTCGGCATGCCTTCACCTCCAGCTGCGTGGAACTTTCAGGGAAACCACAGGTTTCCCTGACGCGGACTTACGTCCGCTGTTCCTTCCTATCTTCGTTGGGGTGCTTCGCCCCCAAACCCCCGCCTCTGTTCTAGGATGAGGCGTGGTTTCACCACAATTTGATCTTTGTACCGCACATCCACGGTAAACGCATCCTGCCCGCGGCCCCGCAAATCCTTCAGCACCGCGGCCAACCGTTTTAAATTCTGATCCAGTTGCGAATCGGCGTTCAATTTAATTTTGACCGCATCGCGCGTATACAACACCAACACGGGCAATTCGCCCAAATTGATTTCCGACAACTGATCCACCCACGCAGTGCGCAGTACCGCGTGAATCAAGCTCATATCCGCATTGGTTTTCAGCATGACGCCCATGGTGCCCGGAACTTCCTGAACCTTCAACCCTGTCACCACCGGAAAACGTTCGGCCGTGCATTCGGGACCGCAGGTTTTCACTTCCCCGCGGTCGCCCAAAGCGAAAATTCCCCCGTCGGATACCAAGGCCACGGGCCTGAACTCCGCCGGGCCGGTTTCCACCACCACGGGTTTCGCTTCCGTGCCGATTCTCTCTCCCGGAGCCGGCTGCGTTGCTGCGGACGACGGCTTGTCAAACCAGCCGCTTATTTCTTCTCCCGCCGATCCCAACGCAGTGGCCATTTGATCATGCAATGCCGGTTCCTTGCTGATCACCGCAATGCAAATACCCACCAACGCCGCGGTAATTAAAATCCGCATGGGCAGGTTCAGTGAATGCGCCTGCCCATGCGTGCGCGACTCGGACACTGCCAGGCTTTTCCAATCCGCAGGCATTTTCATGCCGGGCGCACGCCGGGCTTTTACCCGGCGTCCCACGGTCCTCACCGTGCCTGCGTAGGTAAAGCGGTGTTTCAATTTCACGCTTTGTCCTCCAAAGCTTCATAGGCCATGCGCGCCACCAATTCCTCAAAACCAATACCGGCGTGCCGCGCGGCGTCGGGCAGCAGACTGGTGGCCGTCATCCCCGGGAGCGTGTTGACTTCCAAAATATCCATGCGCCCGCCGTGACCCACGATCAAATCCACCCGGCTTACGCCGCGGCAGCCCAACGCGCGGTGCGCCGCTTCGGCCAAACGCTGCGCTTCCTTTAAATGCGAAGCCGGCATCCGCGCGGGAATGATGTGTTCGGACATGCCCGGCACATACTTAGATGCAAAATCATAGAACTCATTTCTGGGAATTATTTCCACCACCGGCAGCGCGCGGCCGTTGAGTATGCCTACGGTAATCTCCCTCCCGGGGCAAAATTTTTCAATCATGACCTGCGAATCGTGTTTCCACGCCAACCGCAAAGCCGCCGTCAATTGGGAACGCTGTTTCACAATCGTGATGCCCACGGTCGATCCCTGACGGTTGGGTTTCACCACGCAGGGAATCGTAAACGATCCGGGCACGCGCTCATTTTTTTCCTGCAGCAATACCCAAGGCGCCGTGGGCAAACCGGCGCGTTTTAAAATCTCCTTGGAACGAGCTTTGTCCATGGCCAAAGCCGACGCCAATATGTCCGAACCGGTATATGGAACCCTCATCCACTCCAACACGCCCTGAATGGCTCCGTCTTCGCCGCCTGTCCCATGCAGGCACAACAAGGCCACATCCGGACGGCGGCGCTCCAAGGCCACCAAATCCTTCCACCCGCGGATGTCCACGCCCCAAACCTTCAGCCCCAAACGCTTGAAGGCATCGCAAACCATTTTTCCGCTGCGCAGAGAAATCTCACGCTCCGCGGAAATCCCGCCCATTAACACCGCTATCTTTTTTTGGCCCAAACGGCGCTGCCATACGGCCGTGGAGATTTTTTTTCCGTTGCTCATGCTTTTCCCCTCTTTTTTTCTTATATTCCCCTCCCTACTTGATGGGAGGGGGTGAGGGGGAGGGTGATGAACTTTTTCTACAAGCACTTAAAGCCCCCTCCCCTGGCCCCTCCCACCACAACCTGGGGAGGGGAATTATTTTTTCATACTTTCTTCCGTTTTTTCTTGGTTGCCGCGGTTTTCGGTTTTGCCTTGATGCCCGCCAATTGTTCCCCCAGCTTCCACACATCCCCGGCGCCCATGGTAATGAACAGATCGCCGGCTTTGAGTTCCTTTTTCAATTTGGCCAGCAAGGCATCCAAGGGCAGCGGGCCGCCGGCAGCGGCATGGCCTTCCAGGTTCAGCTGATCCACGATCAATTGCGACGTCACACCCGGCACCGCGCGTTCCCGCGCCGGATAGATATCCGCCACATAAATTTCATCAGCCAACATGAGAGCGCGCGCAAATTCTTTATACAACCGCTGCGTGCGCGAAAACAAATGCGGCTGAAAAAGCACCACCACGCGCGGCGGATTCAACCCGCGGGCGGCAGTCAGCGTGGTAGCCACTTCCGTGGGATGATGCCCGTAATCATCCACGACCGTCGCCCCGCGGTACGTGCCTTTGTATTCAAACCGGCGGCGCACCCCCGTGAACCCGGCCAATGCTTTTTGGATTTTCTCAAACGAAACGCCCAATTCCAAAGCCACGGCCGCGGCCGCCAGGGCGTTCAACACATTAAATTTCCCGGGCAAACGCAATTGCAGGCGGCCCAGGGACTTGCCCCGGCGCGTCACCATCACGCTCTGCCTTAACTGATCCGCCAGCGGCGCGGTGGCGCGCAAATCAGCTCCAACTTCAAATCCCACGGTAATCACGCGCGGCACCACCCGCGGCATCACTTGACGGATGCCCGGATCGTCCGCATTTAAAACCGCGAAACCCCAAAACGGAACCCGGTTGATGAATTGGACAAACGCATCTTCCAAGGCACCGCGCGAACCGTAATTTTCCAAATGATCGTCGTCAATATTCGTTACCGCCACCACGGCCGGTGTCAGGTGCAGAAATGATGAGTACGCCTCGCACGCTTCCACTACAAAATAATCACCCTTGCCCATGCGCGCGCCCTGGTTGATGTTGTTTAAAATCCCGCCGATCACCATGGTTGGGTCCATGCCAGCCTGCGCCAGAATCCACGCCAGCATCGAGGTGGTGGTGGTTTTGCCGTGGGTTCCGGCAATGGCCACGCCCTGTTTTAAACGCATCAAATCATTCAACATCTGCGCCCGGGGAATAACGGGAATGTCCCGTTCACGCGCAGCCACGATCTCCGGATTGGTGTCCGGAACCGCGTTGGAAACCACCACCACATCCGTGGCTTCGGGTAAATTCTCCGCCAAGTGCCCGGAAAATACTTTGGCACCCATGCGCTGCAACCGGCGCGTTACCTCCGATGCTTTCAAATCCGAACCCGTGACTTTGTATCCCAAATTCAAAAGCACTTCGGCGATCCCGCTCATGCCCGAGCCGCCAATGCCTATGAAGTGAATGCTTTGCTTATTTTTTTTCATACTGCGTTCCTCAGCTATCTTATTCCCCTCCCTGCTCGGATGGGAGGGGGCCGGGGGGAGGGTGATGAGCTTTTTCCGCATACTCTTTACGCCCCCTCCCCTAGCCCCTCCCACCAAATCCTGGGGAGGGGAATTAATTTTTTATACATTCATCCGTTTTTTTGCGCCATATCCAGCAGCATGCGCGTTATTTCTTTCGCCGCCTGTTTCGGATACGCGCTTTGGACGACTTCCGCCGCTTGACGCATAGCGTCGTAACGCGCGATCATGTTCTTCAGAGTCTCCAAGAGCACATCCCCATTGATCCGGTCGTCGGTTATAATTTCCGCGGCCCCGGCCCGCGCCAGCAACTGCGCGTTAAACATCTGATGATTTCCGGTGGCATACGGATACGGCACCAACAATGAAGGTTTCCCCACAGCCGATAATTCCGCCAAGGTTCCGGCCCCGGCCCGGGCCAAGACAATGTCCGCGGCCGCATACGCTTCCGGCACTTCATACACAAACTCCCGGATAACTACGGGCAGCCCCAATTGTTTCTGCACGCGCTGGGCGAATTCAAAATCCGCTTTGCCCGTCATCCACAGCACCTGCCATTCCGGCAAACGGCGCGCCCAATGCGGAAGCATTTCCGCCACGGCCCGGTTGATGCTCCGGGCCGCCAAACTGCCTGGAAAAATGAACAACACCCGCCGCGCGGGATCCAGTCCGAACACAGCGCAGGCTGCGGCGCGGGCCGGACCATTTAACCCCGGCCGCAAGGGAAATCCCGTGACCACGGTTTTATTGGCCGGAAACTGGGTTAAGCTTTCCCGTTGTCCTACTGCCACGCGCGTTGCAATGCGTCCCAACCAGCGGTTGGTCAGTCCCGGGACAACATTGCTTTCATGAATAATGGTGGGAATGCCCAAGGTACGGGCCGCCAAAATAATCGGGCCGCAAATAAACCCTCCGGTTCCCAATACCGCGCAAGCGTGATTTTGTTTCAACCAGCGGCGCGCCCTGCCAAGTCCGCACAAAGCTTGCCAAATAGCCGCGGCATTTTTAAATGACAGGCGGCGTTCAAACCCTGAAGCCGGAATGCCGAAAAACGGCAAGCCCGCCCGTTCCGCCAGTTCTTTTTCCATACCATCAGACTTGCCCAAATAAAACACGCGCGCCCCGGGCGCTTGTTGCCGCAATTCATTGGCCACGGCCAAAGCCGGAAAAATATGCCCGCCGGTCCCGCCGCCGGAAACCACGAATACCTGCGCGGATTCCATCAGTCCTCCCCGGGAATGGCGTTGCGGGAAATTGAAAGCAGAATTCCCACAGCCAGGAGCGAGAACAAAAGCGACGAACCGCCGGCGCTGATAAACGGCAACGTCGTTCCCTTGGTGGGAACCAGCCCCGTGACCACGCCGATATTAATCATGGCCTGAAGCCCCAACAGCATGGTCACCCCCACGGCCAGCATTTTACCAAACTGGTCCGGACAATGGCGGGCAATGGAAAAACCTTTCCAAATCAGCATACCGAAAACCAACAATACGGCAAACGCTCCGATAAACCCCAATTCCTCGCCGACAATGCTGTAAATAAAATCCGTATGCGGCGTGGGCAGATAAAACAACTTTTGCTGGCTCTCGCACAAACCGCGCCCCCATAAACCGCCGCTGCCCAAGGCCAAAAATGACTGGACGATCTGAAACCCTTTTCCCAAAGCGTCTTGCCAGGGATCCAAAAAAGCGTCCCAACGCCGGCGCCGGTAAGCCACTTTAAAAATCAGCAAAAATACCACGGGCAACGCGGCCAGCCCCAAACTCAACAAATGCGCCAAACGGGCGCCGCCCATAAACAACATGGCGATGGTCACCAATACGATAATCACCGCTGTGCCTAAATCCGGCTGCAGCAACAGCAAAGCCGACAAGCTGCCCGCGATCATCAAATTCGGCAAAACCCCTTTGGAAAAATCGCGCATGATTTCCTGCTTGCGCGCCAAAGCATCGGCCAAATAAATGACCAAAACCAGCTTCAGCATTTCCGCGGGCTGAAACGACAAAGGGCCCAATACCAGCCAGCGGCGGGCGCCGCCGACGGTTTTACCTATCGGCAGCAGCAAAACGGCCAGCAGCAAAATCACACACCCAAACAACAGGGGCAATACCATATTGCGGAAACGTTCATAGGGCGTTTTGGCTAAAAACCACAGCCCGGCAAATCCCAGCCCGGCCCAAATCAATTGCCGTTTAATAAAATAGTAAGAGTCGCCGTAGGTGCGCATGGCCAGAATGGAAGAGGATGAATAGATCATGATCAGCCCAAAACCCACCAACACCAGGGTTAAGATCAAAAGCATCAAATCCCCATGGCCTTGACGGCGCTCTCCGGCTAACATGGCGCCTCCTGCCCCAACTCGGTTGCCAAGCGGCGGACTTCCTCGCGAAAACGTTCCCCTCGTTCTTCAAAATTCTTGAACTGATCAAAACTCGCGCACCCCGGCGAGAGCAAAACCACATCCCCCGGGCGCGCGGCTTGGTAGGCTGTCCGCAAAGCGCGCTCCAAGGTTTCCTCGTGTTGAATCGGAACCGTATTTTGAATTTGATCCGCGATAATCTGCGCCGCCTCGCCCATCACCACGACGCTGCGCACCCGTTCCCGCAGCAGGTCGCGCAAGGCCGTGAAATCGCCGTGCTTGTCACGACCGCCTAAAATCAAGATCAAGGGATCAACATAGCTCTGCAAGGCTTTGATGACCGCATCCACATTGGTCCCCTTGGAATCATTCACGAACCGTATTTGGCCAACGGCACCGACGGGTTCCAACCGGTGCGGCACCCCGGCAAATGTCCGCAGGCTTTGCATCATCCCAGTTGCCGGCAACCCCAGGCTTAGCCCCATGGCAACGGCCGCCAAGGCATTTTCCACATTATGCGGACCGGGGATTAATAATTCTTCCGGTGCAATCAACTCACCCTCGCCAACCTTGGCCAGACGGTAACGCATTTTTCCATTTTCCACCCATACCCCTTCGCCGGCCACCGGACCGCGGGAAGAAAACAGTATGACCCGGCCCCGGGCTTGCGCGGCCAACAAGGGAGTATATTTATCCACGGCATTAAGCACCACCACATCCCCGGCGGTTTGTTGCCGCATGATGTTCGCTTTGGCTTCAACATACGCCTGCATATTCGAATAGCGGTCCAAATGATCCGGCGTCACGTTTAAGACCGCAGCCACCTCCGGATGAAATTCCTGAATGGTTTCCAATTGGAAGCTGGATACTTCCAACATGGCGATGCCTTCCGGCAGCACGCTTTCCGCCACACCGGAAAAAGCCACGCCCACGTTACCCGCCATGACACCGGGCACACCCGCATCATGCACTATCTTGGCCAGCAAATTGACCGTGGTGGTTTTTCCATTGGTGCCGGTTAAAGCCGCCACCCGTCCGCGGCAAAAACGATAACCCAATTCCAATTCCGACAAAATCGGAACTCCGCGCTGCATGGCATCCCGCAATTCGGGAACATCCAAACTAACTCCCGGAGAAATCACAATCATGTCTGCGCGTTCGAAGGTTGTGCGCACGTGACCGTCGGCTTCAACAATCACACCCAAGGCCGTCAATTCGTTAATGGCCTCCGTCAAGGCGTCCGCGGATTTTAAATCCGTGGCCGTGACCACGGCGCCATGCCGCATCAATAAAGCAGCAGCAGCCCGGCCCGAACGGGCCAGCCCCACCACCACGATGTGTTTATCTTTCAATTCCATAATCCACCTCAAACTTCTGGGGAACGGTTTTAAACCGTTCCCTACCTTAACTTCAATGTACTCAAGGTGATAATGGCCAACAAAATGGCCACAATCCAAAAGCGGATAATCACCTTGGTTTCCGACCACCCGGAAAGCTCAAAATGATGGTGCAGGGGCGCCATCTTGAAAATCCGCTTGCCGGTCAGTTTGTAGCTGCCGACTTGAAGAATAACCGACAGCGTCTCGGCCACAAACACACCACCCACCACAAACAGCAGGAGTTCCTGTTTGATCAGCACTGCAATCGTGCCCAGCATTCCGCCCAAGGCCAATGATCCCGTGTCCCCCATAAAAATTTCCGCCGGGTGAGAATTGAACCAAAGAAACCCCAGTACGGCGCCCACCATGGCGCTGCAAATAACCGTCAGCTCACCGCCTCCTGGCACGTGAATAACCAGGAGATAATTCGCAAACTTGGCATGCGCGACCAGGTAACTCATGATCGCAAACGTCACCCCTACCAGGGCCAAGGCCCCGCTGGCCAATCCATCCAACCCGTCGGTGAAATTTACTCCGTTGCACGCCCCAACAATGACCGTCCACCCCAGGACGAAGTAAAGCCAGACGGGCAGGTGCAGAGCGGACTTGAAAAACGGGACATTGATCGACATGGCCAGCGCCCCGCCTTCGCCCCGAAACATCACGGCGGCCATGATTGCCACGCCGCCCACTGCCTGCAAGGCCAGCTTGAGGCGCGAACTCATGCCCTTGGGATTTTTTCCCGAAAATTTAATAAAGTCATCCCAAAAACCCACGGCGCCGAACCAAAGCATTGAAGCCATGGTGACCCATACCGCAAACTGTTCCCAGCGGGCCCACAAACCAACGCTGATGAAAATCGCCGGTAAAATGATCAACCCGCCCATGGTAGGCGTACCGGCTTTTTTCAAATGCGCCCCGGGGCCATCCTGGCGGATGGCCTGCTCCACCCCGCCCTTTTTCAAGGTGCGTATAATCCAGGGCCCCAGCAGCAAACAAATCAAAAATGCAGTAATCGCCGCGTAAATCGAACGGAACGTTATGTACCGGAAAACATTTAACGCTTTCCAGGCATCGGCCAAAGGAAACAGAAAATAATAAAGCACTGGTTTCTCCTTCTCAAAAATTCGCGAGGTACAAGTTCAAGGTTCAAAGTTCAAAGCAAACGTCGGCAGCGGCAGCGGCGTTGGGTGAAGTCAGTATGTCGTATGCAGTCGTTACCTAAAAGTCGCGGTAGATTACGTTGGTCGCGTTTAACTTGCTTTGAACTTTGAACCTTACACTTTGAACCGTTGTTTTAACGCTTCCACCGCCTTTTCCAGCCCCAGGCCGCGGGACCCTTTTACTAAAATCAGATCCCCTTCCGGGCTAAGCCAGGGCCATAATTTTTTCACCACGTCTTCCGCAACCGCGACGTGGGCCTTGCGCCGAATGCCTTGCGCCCGTTCCTGCATGACCCGCGCTTCGCTCCCTACCGTAATCAATCCCTGCAACCCGCAAATGGCCGCTTCGGCCCCTAATTGACGGTGAGCTTCCGGGGAATAATCGCCCAACTCCAGCATGCTGCCTGCCACAAAAATCCGCTGCCCGTTTGCCGGTAATTCCGCCAAAAGCCGCACGGCCGCGGCCGCCGATTGCGGATTGCTGTTGTACGCGTCGTGAATCACATGATGCGGTCCGATTTTAATCAGCTGCGACCGCATCATGGCTTGCGGCCGGTATTTGGCCAGGGCGCGGCATGCAGCCTCAAACGGCACCTTCAAAGCCAGCCCGGTTGCCACGGCTGCGGCCGCATTCAAGGCTTGATGCGCGCCGTATGTTTTAAGCCACATTGCCTGTTTTTTACCCGCGTATTCCAAAACCACATGCGTGCCCTTTAGATGCACGCTCGCGTGTTCAATGCGCACATCGGCCCTTTCGTTGATGCCAAACGTGATCCGGCGATCCCGGCCGCGGGTTGCCAAATTCGGATCATCCAAATTAATCACAGCCATGCCCTGCGCAGGCAGTTCAGCCAACAACTCCGCTTTCGCCTTGGTCAATGCTTTCCGGTCACGAAAATGGCCGCGATGCGCATCGCCGATGTTGGTAATCACGCCTACCTGCGGCGCCGCCATCCGGGCCAGGGTGCGGATCTCACCCGCGTGATTCATGCCCATTTCGATCACCGCGGCCGTATGGGTGCGTTCCAGGCGCGTCAAAGTCATGGGCACGCCCAAATCATTATTGAAATTTCCCTGATTAGCATGCACCTTGTACCGCGTTCCCAATACAGCACATACCATTTCCTTGGTGGTGGTCTTGCCCGAACTTCCGGTAATGCCGACCACTTTCAAAGATTTAAACTTCCGGCGGTACGCGGCAGCCACAGCGCCCATGGCTTGGCGCGGATTTGAAACCCGAATGCAGGGCACGCCTTCCACCGCCCGGCGGCATAATGCGGCCGCGGCCCCGGCGGCATGCGCCTGGGCTATAAACGCATGCCCGTCTCCCTGCCGCCCGGCCAGTGCCACAAAACAATCCCCGGCCGCAATTTTACGCGAGTCAATGCACAGTCCCCCCGTGACTTTCTGTTGGGGAGATCCGCCCACCAACGTGCCGCGGCATATGCCTGCCATCCATCCGAGCGTTACCTGCTGCATCCGATTACTTCCTTGCGCTTTTGATTGTGTAGCCCAGTTTGCTTAATTCCTTCCGCGCCACCTTACGGTCATCAAACTCCACCACGCGGTCCTTCAAAATTTGATAAGTCTCGTGTCCTTTGCCCGCCAACAAAACCGTATCGCCGGGTCTTGCCTGTTGCAATGCCCAGCGAATGGCACGCGCGCGCGCCGGTTCTGCATGAGCTTTCTTCCCAACGCGCAAACATCCGGCTTGAATCTGTGCCATAATCTCCAGCGGATCTTCGCTGCGGGGATTGTCCGACGTGATGACCACCCTGTCGGCCAACCGCGCGCCCAGTGCTCCCATCATCGGGCGTTTGCCGGCATCCCGGTCTCCACCGCAGCCGAATACCAGCAGCACACGCCCTTTCGTCCATTCGCGGACATTCAGCAATGCCTTTTCCAAAGCATCCGGCGTATGCGCAAAATCCACCACCACGGCAAACGGTTGATTGCCTGCAATTTTCTCCAAACGCCCGGGCACGGAAGTTACGGCTTCCAGTCCGCGTTTAATCTGCGGCAGCGACGCGCCCAACGCCAGTCCCGCGCCGGCCGCGGCCAAGGCATTGTAAACATTGTATTGGCCCAACAACGGCAGCCGTACTGCAATACTTCCCTTAGGCGTGATAAGTTTGAATTCATTCCCCCCCGGGGTTGAGCGCACGTCCGACGCGCGCACCTGAGCCGATGCCTTCACTCCGTAAGTCAGCACCTTGGCGCCGCGGGCCGCGCGCGCCATGCGCACACCCTGCGGATCGTCCCCGTTCACCACGGCAAATTTCAGCCCTTTTTTCCAGCCCGCTTGCGCCAAACCTGAAAACAAACGCTGTTTGGCCCGCGCGTAGGCGGCCATGGTCTTATGATAATCCAAGTGGTCCTGAGTTAAATTCGTGAACACCGCCACGTCAAATTCACACCCGGCAATCCGATTCTGATCCAAGGCATGTGAAGACACTTCCAGCACGGCCGTATCGCAATGCGCGTCCGCCATATCCCGTAAAAGCTTTTGCAAATCCCACGCCATGGGCGTGGTGTTATGCGAAACCAAAACCCGCCCGGCGATTTCGTGCCGGATGGTGCCGACCACGCCCACCCGCCGTTTATCGGCACCGCGTTCCGCCGGGGTATGCTCCACAATGGAACGGATCAAATGCGTAATAGTAGTTTTGCCGTTTGTTCCGGTTACACCCACCATGCGCATGCGCAACGTGGGCAAATTGTAAAACGCCGGGGCCAACTGCATTAGGGCTTGCACCACGTTGGGAACCCGAACAACCCCGACCCCCGGATATTTCCCGGTATCAACGGCACGATCCACCAGCACGGCAGCCGCGCCACGTTGTACGGCTTCGGGAATAAAACCGTGCGAATCCGAATGCGCACCACGAATGCAGGCAAACAAATCACCGGGCTGCACATCCTTTGAATTCGCGCACAAGCCGGTCACCCAACTATCCGGACACGCTGACAATTTTGATCCCGGCAAAGCCGCGCTCAATACACTCAACGGAATCTTCATCATGGATGGCCTTCCGGATCCCGGCATATCAGGCTGCAAACAGTCCCCAGTTTAGCCGCCGTATTGGGCAAGGGTGTTTGCGAGTGCACCACACCGCTCCCGGAAACCTGCGCCTGCATACCGTAGGCGTGCAACAGCTGCAAAGCGTTCCGCAGGCTTTGTCCTGAAACATTGGGAACCACACTATCCGCACCCGGCCCTTCCGCCCCGGTCACTGCTGCCTGCTCAAGGTACAATAACACCGGTGATCCCGGTTTTACCTGCGCACCGGCCGGAGGACGCTGTGCCGTCACCTGCGTACCTTGGCCAAAACAAATGGCCGCCAAGCCCTGGCGCTTCAATTGATCCTGCACTGCCAGGCGCTCCAAACCAATAACTTCCGGGACACTCAGCATATCCTGGGGCACATAGTCCATTTTTTCATTTTTAACTTCAGCCACGGCCACATTGCCATTGAGCGGAGGAATGCCCAAGTAAGCCACCAAATTTTGCCCAATGGCTTTAAACACCGGCCCGGCCACCACGCCGCCCCATTGCACGTTGTGCGGCGAATCCACAATTACCGCAATCAGCAGCCGCGGGCGGTCGGCGGGTAAAAATCCCACAAACGAGGCCACGGATTTATAGGGGTCATACCCGCGTCCGCCGTGGATCGCTTTTTGTGCCGTGCCTGTTTTTCCGGCCACCGCATAATCGGGCATTTGCGCTTCCGTGCCCGTGCCGTGTTCCACCACTTCGCCCAACAAGGCGCGCAACCGTTTGGCCGTATTGGGAGAAATCGCCTGCTGCCGAACCTCGGGACGTTCCGCTTGCGTTACCTTGCCGCCGGTTTGACGGATTTCCTTGATCAATGTCGGTTTAGGCAACCACCCGTCATTGGCCACCGCCGCATAACCGGCCGCGGTCTGCAACGTGGTTACGGCCACTTCCTGCCCATACGGTACCGACGCCATGGTCGCCGAATTCCAGCGCTCCGCTGATTTAAGCAACCCCGCTGGTTCTCCCGGCAATTCAATTCCCGTCGGATGCCCGAACCCAAATCCCCGCGCGTAGCGCACCAAACGCTCGGCGCCGACACGCATACCAATTTTCACAGTGCCGATATTGCTTGAAAAACTAATGACCTCATGAAAGGGGATGCGTCCGTGAGGAATGTGGTCGCGCACAATCCGGCCGTTAAACACCGCACACCCTTGCTCGCAGTCGAAGATGTCATTTTCACTGGCCACGTTTTCTTCCAGGGCCGCGGCGGCGGTGAACACTTTAAAGGTGGACCCCGGTTCGTATAAATCGCGCACAGCGCGGTTCCGCCTGGCTTCCAAGGAATATTCCCAATAACGGTTCGGATCAAACTCGGGCCAATTGGCCAAGGCGAGTATTTCACCGGTCTGCGGGTCCATCACCAGCACCGAACCGGCCTGGGCCTTATATTTTTCCACGACCCGCGCCAACTCGCGTTCGGCAATATGCTGAACCACTTTATCAATGGTCAAATATACGTCTTGGCCGGGTTCGGGCGCTTTCAGGGTTTTCGTGGATGTCAATACCGTCCGGCCTTGGGCATCGCGCGCGATCCGCATCCACCCGGCCGCGCCGCGTACCGTGCGTTCAAATTGCAATTCCACTCCGTCCAAGCCCTGGTTATCGACTCCGACAAATCCCAGGACGTGGCAGGCCAAGCTTCCCTCCGGATACACCCGCCGGTTTTCAGACAAATGGTGGACCCCAGGCAGCGCCAATTTTTCTATGGCAGCCGCGGTTGCGTCCCCCACTTTGCGTTTGAGCCATACAAAATCGCGTGACGTGCGCAATTTTTGTTCCAACACTCCGGCGGGAATCCCCACCCACGGAGCCAGTAATTTTGCCGTTCGGGAAAGATTTCCAATTTCCGCAGGAACCGCAAAATAGGAAAAACATTCACGGTTAAACGCCAAAGGGCGGCCGAACCGGTCATAGATATTGCCGCGCGCAGGCTGGACCTCAATGGTCCGTTCCTGTTGCCGCAACGCCATTTGCGATAATTTTTGATGCTGGATGATTTGCAGAAAAAATAAGCGCATGGTCAAGGCCGCAACCATCACACCAAAACCGGCCAGCAAAATCCGCGCGCGCCGATCCATCCCGTTATCCGCCAAGGCGCCCCTCCTTGCCCTTGTCGCCGCCGAATCCGGTCATGGCTTTCCACGTGTCCGCCACCCGCTCCAGCCAGGATTGCGAAGCGGTCCACACACGGTTAAACCCTTGCCGGGGCTCGGAAGATTCCACCATAAACACGGTCTGATCTTTGGCCGGCGGGCACATGCCCAAGTCCTTGCGCGCCACCAGTTCCACACGCTCCAGACTCGCCAGCGCGTTACGCTGAGTTTGCAGCACCTGCTGTTCTTCCAGCAAATGCAACCGTTCTTTTTTCATTTGATTCAGTTGGTAGCCCGCCTTCACGACCTGCATTTCCTGCCACACCCGCAACCCCAGCAGTCCGAAAATCAGCAATAACCCGCCGAAAATCAACCATACCCGCCGAAACGCCACCTTGCGGTCCAATTGCGCGCCCCGCATGAAATAGATGGTTAAAAATTCCGGATCCAAGGCGGAGGTGTTTTTTCGTTGCATGGTTATGCCTGCCTTTGACGCCGCGCCGCGCGCAACCGCGCGCTGCGCGAACGTGGATTTTCAGACTCCTCGGTATCGCCGGGGCGCACCACATGCTTGGTCATGATGTCCCAGCCGCCCGCCTTTAAAAATTGTTTAACGATCCGGTCTTCCAAAGAATGAAAACTGATAACCACCAAACGCCCCTGTTCCTCCAACAGTTCCGCAACGGCCTTTAGCCCCTGCTCCAATCCGCCCAATTCGTCATTGACCACAATGCGCAGCGCTTGAAACGCGCGGGTTGCCGGGTGAATTTTCCCCGCCGGACCCACGGCGCGCCGGGCCAAGGCGGCCAACTGCGCGGTGGTGGTGATGGGACGATTCCGGACAATGGCATGCGCCAATTGGCGCGAACGCCGCTCGCCCCCGTAGAGATAAAACAGATCAGCCAATTCGCGTTCATCGGTGTGGTTCACCAATTCCGCAGCCGTCGTCCCGCGGCTGCGGTCCATGCGCATATCCAGGGGCGCATCCTGCTGAAACGAAAAACCGCGTTCCGCCTGATCCAACTGAAACGACGATACGCCCAAATCCATAATCACGCCCTTGAAAGCTTCAATCCCCTGCGCTGCCGCGCATTGGGCCAAATCCGAGTAATTGGCGTGCACCAGCACCAATCGTTCGCCAAACTCCTGCAAATGTTGGCGGGTTTGCTCCAGCGTTTCCGCGTCGCGGTCCAAGCCCAGCACACGTCCGCCTGGGGCCGTGGCCTCCAGCAAAGCCCGGGTATGCCCGCCGCCGCCCACCGTCAAATCGGCCCACCAACCCACGGGTTCCGGTTTCACGTACTCCAGCGTTTCAGTTAATAAAACCGTGCGATGTCCGCTCATTAGGCTGCAACCATGTAGGGATGATAGCTTTGAACCGCTTCCGCCGGAGTGGCATACATGCGAAATACGCTCCGGACATGAGTCAATTCAAATATATGTTGTAAGTAAGGATTCAGGCCTGCCAACCGTAAATCGCCTGCATACGTTCTGAGGTAGTGAAGACGTTCGGCTAAAATGCCGATGCCGGTGGAGTTGATGTGCTGAACTCGGCTGAAATCCAAAACGATCTGGTAACCGCCGCCTTCAACTACGGATGCGATGCAATTTTTTACTTCAACTGCTTCTTCCATATCCATATCACTGCACAACGTGATGATGGTCACTCCATCCTTTTGAGTAAGTTTTAGTGACACAGGACATCTCACCTCCTTCCCCCAAGAATCCGTGTTAAGCACGTTTACAGTGCTTCGATTTGTTCAGCGATTTCTTCCAAGCTTTTGCCTTTTTCCAAATACTCGCGCCAACGATCGGGCGACCAAATTTCAATCCGGTTGGATACGCCCACCACCACGGCCTCGCGCTGAATACCGGCATATTGCCGCAAAGCTTGCGGCAAACCAACGCGGCCTTGTTTGTCAAACGGACAATCAATGGCACCGGCCAACAAACGGCGCACGAAGTACCGATCGTCTCCTTTATTTAAAGGGCGCGAAATTATTTTTTCTTCAAATTTTTTCCACTCATCCAAAGGATAACCAAAAAGACATAAATCCAATCCCTGGGTAATAATCAAACGCTCGGGAACTTGTTTTTCTACAAGTATTTCCCGAAAGCGCGAAGGAATGGACAAACGTCCCTTATCATCTAATGTGTGTTCATAACTTCCCATGAACATGGAGTTATCCCCACTTTCCACCACTTTTCCCCACTCGTTGGGTTAATTTACCCCCAGCGCCCCATTTTGTCAATAATTAATTTGTTTTTAAGCCCTAAAAAAGTACGGTTAATTTTCTTGGCAGGTTTTATATACGGAATAAAAAAAAAGCCACCGCAATTTGCGGTGGCTTTTTTAATTAACGCTGAAACTTGATTAACGTTTGGAGAACTGATACCGCTTACGGGCGCCTGATTGACCGTATTTTTTACGTTCAACCATGCGCGAATCACGGGTTAAAAACCCGGCTTTGGACAAAGCGGAACGCAAATCCGCATCCGCTTTCACCAACGCGCGTGAAAGCCCGTGCAGCAAAGCACCGGCTTGACCGGTCACTCCGCCGCCTTTGACATTGGCCTTAATGTCAAATTTATTGGTGTTGGCAGTGGTTTCCAAAGGCTGACGCACTTTTTGCACGAATTGTTTGTTCGCAACAAAGTACTCTTCCAGAGTACGGTTATTAACCATAATCATTCCCTGACCCGGCTTGATCTGCACGCGGGCAACGGAACATTTCCGGCGACCGGTTCCCCAAAATTCCAAGGTCGTTGATTTTGCGGCGGCTTGAGCGTTCGTTTCTTCCATGACTTAGATCTCCAAAAGTTCAGGTTTTTGGGCTGTCTGTTTGTGATCAGCCCCTTTGTAAACGATCAATTTCTTGATCATTTTACGTCCCAATGGATTCTTGGGGAGCATGCCTCTAACGGCCAATTCAAATACTTTTTCCGGTTTTTGTTCCAGCATGATCCGGTAAGAGGTATGTTTGTCCCCACCCGGCCATCCTGAATGTTGGAAATCCATTTTCTGATCCAGTTTTTTACCGGTCAAATGGATTTTCCCGGCATTGATGGCAATAACATAGTCGCCCATATCGCAATGCGTTGTGTACAGCACGTTATTCTTGCCTTTTAAAATACTCGCCACTTTTGTAGCGGCGCGGCCCAGGGTCTTACCCTCAAGATTAACTAAAACCCATTTTTTAGGTTTCGTCTCTCCAGCCTTAGGAAATGGTGTTGACATACTTCGTTCCTCCTCAAATACAAATAGAAGGCGATACTGTAACGGAAATGCTTATTTCTGTCAATATTTTTTTCTAATTTTTCTTCCCCAAGGGCTTTGTTTCCGTGCGATGCATAAAAGGATACACCTGTTTGGCCGAGTCATAGGCCCAAAACGCCCCCACAAAACTGCGCGTCCGCATCCCATCCATAAATCACTCTACCTAAAACCGCAATGCCATGCCAATTGATGCGTTTCATCAGTTGCTGATACTCGGAGACCCCGAGCCGCAAATCCACTTTTTTATTCCGCTGGCTACCATGCCCGGCACCCATACCGCTCACCTAAGTCACCTAAGTCTATATTCGCCGCTTGCAACCTCTTGACATTGACGGTATAATAAAATTTGTGAGGCGGGTTTCAAATCCGGCTTTTATCGGGAAAACGCTTTATTTTTCCGATAAAAGCCAATTCAATCTCCCGACGGTTCGTAGGCGAAATTTTTGGAAAAGATCATTTCATTCAAATCAAGTTTGGGGGCCTAGAATGACCGACCATTTAGAGCAGGACATTATCGCCATCGTAGCAGAAATTCTGGAAATCCAACCCGCATCCCTTTCGGATGAATCCAAATTAAACGAAATGCTTACCCAAATAGACTCGGTAGCCATGTTGGAAATACTGGTCACTTTGGAACGAAAATATCAAATCACGGTGAAAGAAACCGAAATCAAAACCATCACCAATTGGCGGCAACTGGTCGAGCTTATACGCCAAAAAAATTCAGAAAAATAGTTTTGGAAAGGAATCACGGATGCTGCTTCGATTTCTTTTATGTACGATTGTGGTTCAATTTTTCCTAGCTTTTAAAGCTTGGCCGACTATTTTATTTCCCAGGCCGGATGGGTACTCAATCCTCGCCGCTTTTTTGGCTCCCATCCCGATGTTCTGGATTGTATTAAGCCAACGCGGTGTGCGCGCCTTTTGGCTCGGCGGGCTGAGTGCTTTGGCGCTGCTTACCCCGCCCATCCTTTACACGACGCAAATAAGCCTTTCAAATTCCACCGGCTGGATCGTAGTTTTGGCCGTTTCGATTTTCACTTTTACTTTAGGCGGATTATTTTCCATCATCGGCCGCATGGCCGCAAGGCCGCTGCCCTGGGCCCTTGTCCTGATCCTGCCGGCTGTTGTGGAAACCACCCATTTTTTAAGAACCGTACTGGCTCCGGTTTCGGGCATCATTCCGCCGCCCATTGCCATGCTGGCATTTCCGCTGACGTATTTTCCGCCCCTGATCCAAATGGCCTCCTTTATAGGCATGACCGGCGTTGATTTTTTAGTTTATTTCATCGCCGCGTTAACCGCGTTTTTTACCTGGGATCTCACCTTGCGTTTAGCCTGGCTCCGGCAAATTTTTAAATTAGATGCCGGGTTTGTTCCCTTGCCCTTGCGCTCCTTGATCCTGGCCGGCGGTTTATCCCTTGCGCTTTTACTGTTTTTCATTGGTTTATTTTTTGCCGGTAATTTGGAAGCGCAACATATTGCTAAAGTTCAAATGAACAACCGTTTTATCACCACGGCCCTGATCCAGCCCAATTTATATTTGGCACAGTCTTCAATGATAAAGTCAATGAAAGAAAAATTCATACTTAAACAATACCGTTCCATGTACCAGGAAGCCATGCAACAAAAGGCTGAGCTGGTTATTTTTCCCGAGGATCTTTGGGATGAAAGTTTGCCTGACGCAGCCGGTTTTTGGCAAGGATTCCGCACGATTGTCCGCGAGATGAAATGCCCCACCGTGGCCGGCATGATGACGCATGAAAACGGCCGGTTGTACAACACCTGGTACCAGCTCGATGAACGCGGCGAAATTATTAACACCTATCAAAAACGTTATTTGATCCCCTTTGGGGAATATATTCCCTTGCGGGCTCCGATCGCCGTTCTGCGCGAACACACCAATGCTTTTTTAATTCAAAATTATAAATTTTGGAAATTGGAACCCATCAGCAATCCCCTGGGGGATGTCAGTCCCGGAAAAACCGAAAAATTATTTAACCAAAACGGGAGAAAATATTTCCTCAAAATTTGCGATGAAATTCTTCTGCCGCAATATGCCGCCCAAGGCGCCCGCTTGGGTGCCGAGGCGCTTTTTTCCCCCTCTTCGGGCGAATGGTTCCGCACGCAGATTTACCACGCGCAATATCTTTCCGCAACGTGTTTCCGCGCCGTGGAAACACGCCGTTGGATCGGACGCACGGCCAGTTTGGGAACCGCATTTTTCATCGATGCCCTGGGCTGCGTGCGCAGTATTTCTCCGTTTGAACAACCCGCTGTCTTGGTTCAAAAAGTTCCGTTGATCAGCTATCAGACATTTTATACCCGCTTTGGGGATCTTTTTGGCTGGACCTGCGTCGCACTCGCTGGCGGTTTTTTCTGCCTAGGCATCGGCTTTGGCCTTTTTACACGCTGGGCTAAAAAATTCAAAACGTCCTAGGAGGAGGTATGCCTTTCCGTTTTGAAACTTTGGAAAACCTCCTTGCCGAACATGAGGTGTTTCAAAGCCACCCCTATATTTTCATCGATCGCATCGAAGCGCAAACCACGAACTCCATCCACATGGTGAAAAATGTCACGGGCAATGAATGGCCTACGCTTGCCGGTGCTTATTTCCCCATGTGGGCCATTTTGGAAACCATGGCCCAAGCCGCTGGCTGCTTGGATAAATTTTTGCAAGCTGACACCCCCTACCAAAACCGCATTCTCACGCGCATTAAACGCGCTCGGTTTTATCGTCCCGTCATTGCCGGTGATCAATTGCATATTCATGTACATCTGGTGAAAAAAATCGAACGCCATGCCGCCTTCAGTGTCCAGGCATTAGTAAGTAAAATTCGGGTGTCTAAAGCCGAATTGTACTTTTTCCATTTCTGATGTTTAAGCCAACGCACTCAAAAAAATTTATTTTAATAAAAGAAAACGGCCTTTTTGAAACCACACGCAGCGTAGCGCGGGCGGTTATGGGACGCTGGCTGCGCACCTATGGTTCTTTGGAAATTTCCGGTGCGGATATTTTCAACCGGATTCCCCAGTGCATTCTGGCCCCGGTGCATGCCAGCCATTTGGATTTTTGGGCCGTATTGGAAAGTCTGCCCCAAGCATTACGGCATAAAACGTATGTGGCTGCGGCGCGGGATTATTTTTACGCTTCGTGGGCCCGTCTTGGGATAACGCGTTTATTTTCCTATCACAATTTCCCGTTCGATCGTCACGCGCGCTCAACTCAGGAATACCGCAAATTATGCCAACTCCTGCAATCCGGGCTTTCCCTATTAATTTTTCCCGAAGGATCGCGTTCGCGCGACGGGCAACTCCAGGCTTTCAAGCCGCTGGTCAGCATGCTGGCCGTTGAACAAAATATACCGCTGATTCCGGTTATGCTTCGGGGCACGCGCGAGGCGCTGCCTGCCGGCCGGTTCTGGCCCCGCCGGGCTGCAATCCGCGTAATTTTCGGCGCGCCTGTTTCTGTTGGAACAACTTCGTCCGAAACCTTTCATGCCCGTGTGCGGAGGGTCCAACAGGAACTCGTGGACAAAACCAAAAAATTATGGCATTTAAATAGTTAAGGACATTTGCATTTATATTAACCAATAATTTCACCGCAGAGGCGCGGAGTGACTTTCTCTGCGAACTCCGCGTCTCTGCGGTAAGACCATAGTGATCCAAGAATTGAAAGCCGAAGGGGACCAAGATGCACGATGTATATGTAACCGGAGCCGGAATTTTGACTTCCATCGGCCATGGCTGCGTGACTTTTTGGCAGGCATTGACCCGTGGTGACTCCGGAGTCGGCGCAGTGACGCGTTTTGACTCCGGATGGTTTCCCGTGCAAATCGCGGCTGAAATTAAAAATTTCCCCAACATCTCCCCTTACTGTCCGGCTGCGGAATCATCGCTGCGGCTCTCGGCCCGCCTGACCCTGGCTGCCGCACGCGAAGCCTTGAACCAAGCCGGATTGTTAAGCCCTGAAGGCGTGTGTACACTTCCCAGCACCGGGCTGCTGATCGGAAGCAACAAAGGCGATTTGTGGGATATTGAACAACAACGGTGGCGAACCCAACAGTCCTTATTGCCCTCGCACGCCAAAAAAATCACTGCCCAAATTTTACTCACGGATAATACCTATTACGGCGTCCTGCCCAGAGTCGCCGAACACCTGCGGCTCACCGGACCCCAACACTTGATTACCAATGCTTGTTCCGCCGGAGCTTACACGCTGGCCTTGGGTGCGGAACAAATTCGCCAAGGCCAAGCCTCCGTGGTGCTTTGCGGCGGCGTGGATGTTTTGAACGAATCCATTTATGCCGGATTCAGCAGCCTCCGGTCCTTGGCCCCGGAGCGCTGCCAGCCGTTTGATCTTCATCGGCAAGGCTTGGTCTTGGGTGAAGCCGCCGCCATGCTGGTCCTGGAATCCAAAGCCTCTTGTCAGGCACGCGGTATCCAACCCCTGGCAGCTTTGGCCGGGTGGGGAATGTCCTGCGACGCGCATCATTTATCCGCGCCCCATCCCGAGGGCAAGGGCACCATCCTGGCTTTGCAACGCGCCTTGAAAAACGCATGCTTGACCCCCGGCCGCATAGATTGCCTGGTGGCACACGGAACCGGGACTATTGGCAACGACCGCATGGAGGCGCAAGCATTCCGGACTATTTTCGGCGAAGCCGCGCCTCCGGTCACGGCCCCCAAATCCATGTTGGGGCACTCCATTGGCGCGGCCAGCGCGGTTGAAGCCCTGGTGGCGGCTTTAATCACCCAAAACGATTTAATTCCACCCACCATAAATTTTGAAACTCCGGATCCGGAGTGCCCGATTGACTGCGTTCCCAACCAAGTCCGAAAAAAAATCATCCGGGCTTGTCAAACCAATGCCTCCAGTTTTGGCGGCAACAACGTTAGTTTAATTTTCACGAAACCGTCGCCTCATGCTTTCTAATGAGGCGGGGGTTCGGGGGCACAGCCCCCGACTAAGTTAGGAAGGAAAGCGTAGACGCATCGGCGTCTGCGTCAGGGAAACCTGTGGTTTCCCTGAAAGCGTCAGCTTTTTCAGGAGTCATAGATGAGTACCTCCCAAGCTGTGGCCATAACCGGTATAAGCCTGCTCTCTTCCTTGGGCTCAGACCCCCGGCAAATCTTCGAACAATTGCTCCAAGGGCAACGCGGCATGTCCCGTTTCCCAGCCGAGGATCTTCCCGCTCTGGCTCAGTGCGACTACGGCCGCGTGACCTTGAATTTGACCGAACTTCTCGGCGGCAAGGGATGGCGGCATTTTACCCGCGCCGGACTCATGGCTTGCCTGGTCGGCCGCCACCTGCTCGCCCGGGTAGAAACAACTTCCTCCGCGCCGATTGACGAGCTGACCGGCATTTCCCTGGGATACAGCCACGATATTTTCATTCCCTCATTTTATTCCGCGTTCATGGAAAAAGACCTCCGCCTCATCAACCCGCCGCTCTTTTTGAATTTATCCACCAATGCCCCCGCATCGCAGATCAGCATATTGCTTAAATTTCACGGCCCGATTTTCACCCACACAACAGGCTTCACCGCCGGTTTGGAAGCCCTGGATACTGCCGCAATGATGCTGCGCGGCGGACATGCCGAGCGGATGTTTGCCGGTGCGGTCCAGGAAATCAATGAAGAACTGGCGGAAAGCTTCCACCAAGTACGTTGGACCAATACACCGCAAACCCTGACCTCCCCAACCACCGGCGGCATCATTGCCGGTGAAGGCTGCGCGCTTTTAGCTTTGGAAAAAAATCCTGAAAGCCGCAATGTACTGGCCTGGCTGCGAGGTTTTGGGCAGGGATTTAATCCCGCCCCAGGAGAGCCAGGCGATCCCACCGCTGCCCAACAAGCTATCCAGGGTGCATTGCATCAATCCGGCTTAACTCCGGCTGAAATCGGCGCTGTCTTTCTGGCTGCCAGTGGGGATGCTTGTTTGGATGCAGCTGAAGGCAAAGCACTGGAAACAGTATTTTCTTCACAAGTGCCCCCGTCCGTAGCTTTAAAAGGCGCCTGGGGCGAATGTTATCACGCGGGTGGAGCCATGGCCGCAGCCATGGCCGTGCTGGCTTTGGAACAACAATGCTTGCCGCCTACGCTCAATCTGGCACAGCCTGAGGTTAAACGCTTGGGACTTTCTTCAGCCATCCAAAAAATCAATGCCCGCTATGCGCTGATTATGGCCATGGATCGGGATCAAAAAGCCGCGGCTTTGATTTTGGAAGCCTCGGGCAAGAGGCCGGCATGTTGACCTTTTCAGGACGCGTGGCATTGCTAACCGGAGGAACCGGCGATCTGGGACAGGCAATACTGAAACGCCTGCGTGCAGCCGGGTTGCGTGTTGCCTTCACCTATCACCAACAACAAACCTTGGCCGAACAATTGGTGCAAACCCATGGCCCGGAGGATACGTGGGCCTTGCCCCTGCACACCTCGCAATTATCCGAAGCCCGCACGCTGGTGCAAACCGTTCAAGACAAGTGGGGTGCCATTAATTACCTTATTAATAATGCCGGAGCCATTCATGACAGGTCTTTTGCCAACATGGAAGAATCTGAGTGGGCGGAAGTTATTGATGCCAATCTCACAACCACCTTTGCCGTTACCCGTGCGCTAATTTTTGATCTCATCAAACGCCCGGGCAGCGCCGTGGTGAATATCTCCTCGGTCGCGGCCTTAACCGGGTCCGCTGGGCAAAGCAATTACGCTGCTGCCAAAGCCGGTATTATTGGCTTTAGCCGCTCCCTGGCGCGCGAGTACGGGCGTTTGGGCGTGCGCATCAATGTGGTGGCCCCGGGATACGTGGAGTCGCACATGACTGCACGTTTACCCGAAGCAGCCAAACAAAAAGCCTTAAAGTTAATTCCCATGCAGCGCTTCGGTCAGCCGGATGAAGTCGCCTCGGCGGTCGCTTTCCTATTGTCTGAACAGGCTGGTTATATTCAGGGGGATGTTTTGGTGGTCGATGGCGGGATGGTGATGTAAACGCTTTTAAAAAAATATATTCCCCGCCCCAGTTAAACCTTCAACTCCAACAACGCGTCCCGCAACACATTCAAATCAAACGGTTTTTCAAAGCATCTAATCACGCCAACGCGCGCTGCTTGTTCACGCAACTCCTGGTTCATGACCGAGGAAAATAAAACCACCACGGGTGGCCGTATCATCCTGTTTAATCCAGCCGCCAATTCCAAACCATTCAACCCGCACATTTTGTAATCCGTCAAAACCAAATCCGGTTGAAATGCCGAAGCTTCAAGTATGGCCGCTTCAGCACTGGGTGCCGTGCGGATCTCAAAATCTGAGCCTAAAGCCATTTCCAATGCCGTCAACATTTCCCTTTGATCATCCACAATCAGCAAACGATGCATCACAAACCTCCCCCAGATCATTACCGCCCCCATTGTACACACCCAGGCATTTTTTGCAATTCATTTTACGCTTTTCTGCTCGTGGCATTCTTGCGCGTAAAGCGCCATGCTGAGGTATACAAAGGCTGTGTCACAACTGAATTCCAAAGGCTTTTTTATCTGTCATTTCGAGGCAAAGCCGAGAAATCTGTATTGCTTTCATTTATACAATATTCATCGGATTTCTCACTTCGTTCGAAATGACAAAAAAATCTTATGTTGCGCCACTATGGCGCTAAGAATTCAATTAAGTTCTTAAACGAGGTAACACCATGAAAAAAGACGATTACTCCAAACTTTTCAAAGAATTGGGCGCCAAATACCGGATTTTAAGATCGGAACGGAATATGGTGCAGGAAGATGCCATTGAATATGACTTTTCAGTCCGCCATTATCAACAACTCGAAGCCGGGCGGCCGCATTCGCTGACTACTTTGTTCCGGTTGGCGGAAATGTTTGATGTGGAACCGACGCAGTTGCTGAAGGAGTTGAAGGGCGGGAAAAAAGGTAAACAGGTTTCACCTAAACGAAAAAAATAGACACGGGGCTTGCGGCCTAATGCCCTTTTTACTTGGGTTTAATTTTGTAATAATCCTTGATCAGTTTCCCCAATTGTTTTTGTTTCTTTTTGGTTTCTTGCTGTTTAGTTATTGAAGATTTACTCGCTTGAAATTCCAACTCCCGGCACAACTTCAGATAGTTGGTGTAATGTTCCTGCTGTAATCCGCCTTCAGCCAAAGCAGACAAAACTGCGCAATCCGGCTCAACCCGGTGAGTACAATCAGCAAACTTGCATTTTCCAGCCAATTCAACAATATCCGTAAAAGCAGCCGTAAGATCGCTATCATCCATCAGGCCGATTTCACGCATACCCGGGGTGTCGATAATCATTCCGCCCTCAGGCAGGAAGAATAAAGCGCGCGCTGTGGTGGCATGGCGGCCTTTATCATCATCCTCCCGGATGGTTAATGTTTTATACTGGGTTCCGCACAAAACATTCAGCAGTGTGGTTTTACCCGTACCGGATGACCCGATCAAACAAGCCGTAACTCCGGGCTTAAAATAATTCCGGATCGCTTGCATGCCTTGTCCTTGCAAACTGCTAAAGCCATGCACATTGGCTCCGCTGGCTAAGGTTTGTATTTCATTGGTTTTGGCGTCCGTGTCAGGGCATAGATCCGCTTTGCTCAATAACACCACCGGCGTTGCGCCGCTGTTCCACACAATAGTTAGCAGCCGTTCCAAGCGGGAAGAATTCAGATCCTGATTTAGGCTCATGACAATAAACACATAGTCCAAGTTGCTGGCCAGAACCTGACGTTCCGTAGAAGTCCGAAGTGAGTTTCGATCTATGGGCCGGCGGCGTGAAAGTTCCGAGCGGCGTTCCAGGCGGCGTACAATAACCGCCGTGCCCCCGACAGGCGGTTTGGCCAAAACCCAATCCCCTACTACCGGAAACTCAGAATAATTTTCAGACTCGTGCATTGATTTCCCAGTAACTACGGCTGCCAGGAGACCCGCACCATCTGGCGGAGCTTTCAGGGAAACCACAGGTTTCCCTGACGCGGACGTACCGTCCGCTGTTCCTTCCTATCTTTGTTGGGGTGCTTCGCCCCCAAACCCCCGCCTCTGTTCTAGGATGAGGCCGCGCTTTGTGCCACTGGCACCATAGTCACTGATTTAATGCCTACTCACACCTGCTTAGTCTCCGAGCTGAAATTTTGATACAACCTCATCTTTTCCGCAGTAAACTTCAACACACAATAATCCGGATCGTCCACGCCTTGGGAATAATACATGGTATCGCCGTCTTGCCAAATCATGGTCTTGGTTTTTTTATCGGTCAATACCTGCATATGCCCCACCAGCATAATCCCCCGATAGGTCTGCTTGTCAAAAAAATAAATGCAGGCCTTGCTGTTTTTCCGGTATTGACCGACCCGTTGGGATGAAGTATTGGTGGTAAAATAAAATGTTTTAATGCCCTCCCGCTTACGCGGCAACAACATGGCTTTGGTGTTGGGAAACCCGTCATCATCAACGGAACTGATAATTGAAAAGCCGCATCCCGCGATCAATTTCTCAATAGCTGCAATTGAAATGCTCATAACGATCTCCTCTCGTCCTGTATTTATTGAGAGGATACGCCGAACGGGCTGGGATGTAAATTACCCACTTTTTTGTGGGTATTCATTTTTTTGTCAACTCCGCCTGGATGGCGGAACCGGTTTTCTGTAGAATCCCAATGGCCTTCCGCAAATCACGCCCGCGTTTGGTTAAATAATATTCCACTCTTAGCGGATATCCGGGGAACGTGGTTTTGCCCACAATCTCAAAGGCCGCGAGCTCTTTTAAATGTTCCAAGAGCATTTTTTGGGTAATGCCGTTAATGGATTTTTCCAGGTTGGACAGTGTGCGCTTTGTTTTCAGGTTCCAGATAATAATCGGTTTCCATTTGCCCTTGATAATGTCATGGGTAAGTTCCAGCGGGCAGGTAATGATTTTTCTAATCTTCATTCTTTAATTTTCTTGGCGGCATTTTTAAAAATCTCCAGTAATTCCTCCAAATCGATTTTATTGCTGGTGTTTCCCGGTTCCTCTTTTTTAACGCGTTTTTGATACTCCAGGGTCACTTCTGAAAAAATAACCAGCAAATCCTCGGCAGTAATCAAATCACGGCTGTCGCGCATATTCGGCCTCCCTGAGGGCAATTGGGCTTGCGGTTTAGTATACCACATCCGCAGATATAAATTGGCCGTAGGGGCGTATTGCAATACGCCCCTCAATTAATATTCCAATCTCACTGGAAACAATCCCCGCACGGAATTGGCTAAAAATATCTCATCTGCGGCCAGCACATCACGCCGGTATAAACTGCGTTCAACTATCTTGGGGTTCCCTTGCTTCAGCAAAAACGCGCGCTCCACACCGGGAAGCAGGCCGTCTTTCACTGGCGGTGTGAGTAACACCTTGCCTCGACGGATAACCACATTGGTAATCGCACCCTCGGTCACGGCTTTACGTTCATTGCAAAACAGCACATCCATTAATCCGCGCGCATGCGCTTGGGCCCAGGCCTGATCGTAGCCAACGCGATTAGTAGTTTTATGGTAAAGAAAAATATTCCGCGAATGCGTGCGTTGTTTAGCCCACGCCACAACCGGCAACACAGACCCGGTTGCGATTGGTTTCCAGACTGTGCTTTCAACCTGAGTACTTCCATTGGTTGTGAGCAATAAACGTATCCGGCGGGCAGAAGCTTCCGGCTGCTGGGCCAGATGTTGCCAGAGTGCAGCAAGCAGCTTGGGTTTTAAACATGCAATCCCAAAATATTGGGCCGATTGGACTATTCGCGCCAAGTGCAAATCCAAATGCCTGAACCCGTTTTCCGGCTCCCATAAAATGGTTTCCAATAATTGGTACTCAGCGGTAATTCCAGACTGGGTTAAAAACGTCCCCTTAAGCAAGCACTCGTCCCATTCGGCCTGCGCTTGTGAATCCGCCACCACCCCGCTGCCAACCCCCATACGCGCCCGATGGCTCTGCGCATCCAATTCCAAGGTGCGGATGGGCAAATTAAACATGGCCCGGCCATTCGGCGCCAAATAGCCGATGGCTCCTGTATACACGCCCCGCGGCATTTTCTCTGTTTGATTAATAATTTTCATGGTTTGAATTTTAGGCGCGCCGGTCACGGAGCCGCAAGGAAACAAACTGCGAAAAAAAGTTTCCCAGCCCAGGCCGGGCGCTAACCGGCCTTCCACTGTGGACGTCATTTGATATACCGTCGGCAAGGACTCCACCTGAAATAAGCGGGACGTTTTCACTGACCCGGTGCGGCATAAACGTCCCAGGTCATTGCGCAGCAAATCGACGATCATAATATTTTCCGCCCGGTCTTTCTCCGAATTCCGCAACGCGGCTTTCGAGTTGGCGTGGGTCGGTCCTGGTTGCAGGCGTGCCAAGGTGCCTTTCATGGGGCGGGTTATAACCTGGCCGTCTTGGCAAGAGAAAAAAAGCTCGGGTGAAAACGACATCACTGTCCGGCCGCCGCCCCGCACCCAGGCTGTGTATTTTGCCGGTTGTTGCGCAAAAAGATCGTAGAACAAAGACACTTCATCTCCGTCCAAGCGGGTCTGCAGGGGGAAGGTGTAATTAACCTGATACGTTTCACCGGCTGAAATTTTTTGCTTTATGTGTTGGAACGATTTTTGATAGGCGGAATAGGGGATGACCGGCAGGCAGGGACGCAGCCAATACGCGGGCCCGGGAAATGCCTGCGGTAATTTTACTTTCCAGGGAACCCGGAGCGGGCGCGAAAAAACGCCGAACCAGGCCAAGGGGCCAGCGGAACTTTCAGGGAAACCACAGGTTTCCCTGACGCGGACGTACCGTCCGCTGTTCCTTCCTATCTTTGTTGGGGTGCTTCGCCCCCAAGCCCCCGCCTCTGTTCTAGGATGAGGCGGTGTTTGCTTCATGGGCAATCCGGCCAAGGCCACGCCGAATTCGTAGGTCATATATCCGGCTAAATATTTCCCTGCCCGCAGGGCGGCTTCAATATGTTTAAAGAACGGTTTAATGTCTTCCGGAGTTTGGCAGACGCACTCACGCTCCGGCTGCGAAAACAACCAACCCGGCTGCGGTGATTTGGACAAAGATGTAAATTTTAAAAGAACGCCCGTGGCGTGCGGATCTTCCACAAACCGGTTTAAGTTTAAACCCATTGCGTCCCATCCTCGGGTCGTGAAATACAAAACCCCGGCACCTGGAAAGCCCAGGGCCGGGGTTTTGAAAGGCCGAAGAGCAAACTACTTCAACTCGACGACTGCGCCCGATTCCTCGAGCTTGGCCTTCAAGGTTTCAGCTTCTTCCTTGGAAACGCCTTCCTTCACGTTCTTGGGAGCTCCGTCAACCAAGTCCTTGGCCTCTTTCAAGCCCAAGCCGGTCAACTCGCGCACCACTTTGATGACCTGAATTTTCTTGTCACCCGCGCTGCTCAAAACAACGGTAAAGCTGGACTTCTCTTCCGCCGCCGCGCCGCCTTCCGCTGCTGCCGGAGCCGCACCCATCATCATGGGAGCCGCCGCCGAGACGCCGAACTTCTCTTCCATTGCCTTGACCAATTCGGAGATTTCCAAAACGGTCATGTTGCCGATTGCTTCAATCAATTCATCCTTCGTGATCGCCATGTCTAGTTCACCTCCTTTTTACGTTCTCAAATGAGAATAAGATTGGACTAATTTTAAACTTTAAGCCGCTTTCGCCTTTTTATCTTTCAAGGCGTTTAACGCATACACCAATTTTTGCGTATTGCCGCGGGCCACGGTCATGAAGCCCTTGACCGGCGCCTGCAATGTGCCCAACAGGATAGCCAGCATCACTTCGCGCGAAGGCAGCGACGCCATGGCCTTCAAGCCGACCAGGCCCAAAGCCTTGCCTTCGACAAACCCTGCCTTGATCACAAACAATTCATTCTTCTTGGCAAAATCCAAAATCGCCTTCGAACCGGCCGCGACATCCTTGCCTAAAAACACCACCCCGACCGGGCCCTGCAAATGCTGATCCAAATCCTGAATGCCGAATTCCTTGGCCAGCTTTTTCACCAGCGTGTTTTTGACGACCTTGTACTTCAGGCCGGCTTTGCGCAGGGTCGCGCGCAGGCTGGTAATCTGTTCCACGTTCATGCCGCGGTATTCGGTCACCACCACATTGGTGCTTTCCTGAAAATAACCGCGTACTTTTTCCAACACTTCACTTTTTTTAGCCTTACTCGTTGCCATACGCTTTGTTCCACCTTTCATGGGCTTGAGGGCAAAAAAAAACCGGCCACACTTTGGGCCGGGAATGTTTGGCATAGGGGGGATCACCTTGCGGTAACTCCCGCTTGCCGTCTATTCCCGATCTCGGTGGGCTGTTCACTTCTCAGTGAACATTTAGGCCTTTTCGGCACCAACGGTCATCGACCGGTTTTTTATGACTCAAGCGCTATATAAAAACGTAAACCGTTTTTTACTTAGTCGAGAACTGCACTAAATCCAATTTCATGCCGGGACCCATGGTTGAAGACACGGCCGCGCTCTTCATATATTGGCCTTTGGCCCCTGCGGGTTTGGCCTTCAAAACCGTTTCCACGGCAAATTTTAAATTAGCCTGAATCTTCTCGGCGCCGAAAGACATTTTACCCGCGCCAAAATTCACCAAGCCTTCATTATTCACGCGGTATTCCACGCGGCCCGCCCTGAGTTCCTGCATGGCTTGAACCAGGTTATTGGTAACGGTTCCGGCTTTGGGATTAGGCATCAAACCCTTGGTTCCCAATACCTTGCCCAACTTACCGACTTCACGCATGACATCCGGCGTGGCCACGACTGTATCAAACTCCATCCAACCGCCTTGCACCTTGGCGATAATATCTTCAAATCCCGCGAAATCCGCTCCAGCTTGCAACGCTTCGTTGATTTTTTCACCTTTGGTGATGACCAGGATGCGGATGGTTTTGCCCGTTCCGTGCGGCAACACCATGGTGCCGCGGACCTGCTGGTCGGCTTTTTTAGGATTCACGCCCAACCGGATCGAAAGTTCAATGGTCTCGTCAAATTTCGGTTTGGCGGCCTTCAACATCACGTCAACAGCCTCGGTCAGGGAATACAATTTGGCGCTGTCGATCAACTTCGCATTGGTTTTTGTGCGTTTGCTTAACTTTGCCATAAAAGCCTCCTGTGGTGCGAACGGGTCCGGCTCATCCCGGATGCCCTCCCACTGTATTTAATGTAGGAACGGTTTCAAACCGTTCCCTACCAATTAATCCTCTACCTTAATTCCCATTGAACGCGCCGTGCCTTCAACCATGCGCATGCCTGCTTCCACACTGGCGGCATTCAAATCCACCATTTTGGCCTGGGCAATTGTTTTGACCGCAGAGCGCTTCACCGTGGCAATGACTTGACGTCCCGGCGTGGCGCTGGCCTTGGCCAAATTGGCTTCACGCTTCAGCAGAATGGATGCAGGCGGTGTTTTGCAAATAAAGGTGAACGACCGGTCCGTATAGACCGTAATCACCACAGGAATAATCATGCCTTCCTGATTTTGGGTCTGCGCGTTGAACGCTTTGCAGAACTCCATGATGTTTACCCCAGCTTGGCCCAACGCCGGACCCACCGGGGGCGCCGGATTGGCTTTGCCTGCCGGCACTTGTAATTTCACAAACGTTTTAATCTGCTTTGCCATGATGCATACACTCCTTCAAATGCCTGCCGCGTATGCGGCCGGCCGTAATCCTATTTATTCCTTCTCGACTTGGACAAATTCCAATTCAACCGGGGTTTGACGCCCGAAAATAGTCACCATAACCTTCAACTTGCCGCGTTCCAAATTAACTTCTTCCACCAATCCGTTAAAGTTCGTGAAAGGGCCATCAATGATCTTGACGCGCTCACTGCGCTCAAAGAGCACTTTGGGTTTGGGTTTGGACTTGGTGCCGGTCGTTACCTGACCCATAATGGCGTCCACTTCTTCACTCTGCAACGGCGTCGGCTTGTTGCCCGTGCCCACGAAACCGGTCACTTTCGGGGTATTGCGCACCACGTACCAGGACTCTTCGTCCATGTCCATTTCCACGAGGATGTAACCCGGGAAGAACAGCTTGGTGGAGATTTTCTTTTTCCCACCGCGGACTTCCGCCACCTCTTCCGAGGGGACCAAAATGCGGAAAATTTTATTTTCCATGCCCATGGCCCGGATGCGGCTTTCCAAATTGGCTTTTACCTTAGCCTCATTCCCGGAATAGGTATTGATAACATACCACTTGGCTGACACAGCTTCACCTCACGATTAAACGAACCAGAATAGACAAAAGAAAGTCGAAGAATCCTATGCAAAGCATAATGATGCCCACGACAATCACGACCACCAACGTTGATCCGCCGATTTCCTTGCGCGTCGGCCAGGTCACCCGTTTGAGTTCGGCGTACGATTCTCTTAAAAAGCCCGTCATTTTTGCAAACATAGGTTCATCCTCAACGTGGTTGATAACCTCGTGCGGTCTCCCGCCCGTCCGATCTTTTAGTATTCCAAAAGCCTTCGTGATGCTGTTGATCAGGCAGCCATCGGCTCATAACAATCTGGCAGGCCAGGCTGGATTCGAACCAGCAACACCCGGTTTTGGAGACCGGTGCTCTAGCCGTTAGAGCTACTGGCCTAAATTTTCGCTGCGCGAAAATTTGGAATATTACTTCGTTTCTTTATGCTCGGTATGCTTCTTGCAGAAACGGCAATATTTGCTGATCAGTAATTTATCTGTGTGTAGTTTCTTATTCCGGCGGCTTACATAATTACGCCGTTTACACTCTCCACAACTCAAGTAAATAATTTCTCGCATGATGTTCGTCCGTCCTTAAGCCTTAAAAATCACTCGTCGGGATGCGCGTTCCACCCCGACGAGTGTCTCGTTGCGTTCCAATAGGGAACGGTTTCAAACCGTTCCCTACAAACATATTCCTTTATTCGATAATCTCGGAAACCACGCCCGAACCCACTGTGTGTCCGCCTTCGCGGATGGCGAAGCGCAGTTCTTTTTCCATGGCAATCGGCGTGATCAATTCCGCTTCG
>JAGVPM010000028.1 GCA_020052235.1 Candidatus Goldiibacteriota bacterium | reverse complement strand
CCATAATCGGCAATTGGTTGAAGCGAAGGATCAGAGTAAATATGGACAATTGGTTGGTCAGGGTATTCAACTTTTTGAAATGCAAAAATATACAGAGGCCCGCGAAATTTGGCTGAAAGTCAACCGGTTATATCCTGAACATGCGGAAGTGTTGGCGAATATCGGGACTGCATACGAATATGAAGGGCAGCTTGAAATGGCGGCAAAGTATTATGCCGTCGTGGCTTTGAGATATGGTGAGCCATGGCGGGGTTATTACCGGGATGTGGTAGTTGCATTGGGATTGCAGCAGGGGAAAAAATAAAAAATGAACCCAAAATTTAAAATATTGACAGGTCCCAAAACGTGGTGTATAGTTCTGAAATCTGTTTATTTTTTATGGTTTTTCAACCAAATATTTTTTGGAATAAGGGGGTTTTTTTATGCGTTTACGCCAATGGCTCACCGCCTTGACGGTGGCACTGGTAATTGGAAGTTTGTGGGCGGTATATCCTCCGTATGATGTGCGGGATGCATCGGGCGGATTGGTCACCAAAGGAAAAATTAATTTAGGCTTGGATTTGCAGGGCGGCATGCACTTGAAGCTGGAAGTGGATACTACCAACCTGCCTCCGGAATTAAAGTTGGGCGAAGCCGTGGACCGCGCGTTGGAAATCCTGCGCAACCGTGTGGATGCGTTGGGCGTGGCCGAGCCGATTATTCAAAAAGAAGGCGAAAAGTGGATTGTCATACAGCTGCCGGGCATTCGCGACCCTGAACGCGCGGTAAAAATCGTGGGTCAGACCGCGTTGCTGGAATTTAAATTAGTGAATGAAACGCACCGCCTGTCGGACATGACTGATGCCAATGGCAATACGTTGACGGGGAAGGTGCCTGCGGATATCGAGGTGCTCCAGGGCAAAGACGGCGACTTGTTCATGGTGGAAACCAAGCAGTTGATGACCGGCGCCCACTTGGTGGACGCCAAAGTTCAGATGGACGGCTATGGCCGCCCGATTGTCGGATTCAAACTTGATCCCGAGGGCGGGCGTATTTTCGGGATTCTGACCGGGGATAATATCAACCGCAAGCTGGCCATCGTGTTGGACAAGAAAATCTACTCCGCACCAGTAATCAAATCGCGCATTGGCGGCGGGCAGGGGATCATTGAAGGCCAGTTTACCCTGGAAGAGGCCAAGGATTTGGCGCTGGTTCTGCGCGCGGGCGCTCTGCCCGTGCCGGTGAAAATCATCAGCAAAAATATAGTCGGACCGACGTTGGGCAAGGATTCGATCCGCAAGGGTGAAATTTCGGCTTTGGTCGGGATTGCCCTGGTTATGTTTTTTATGCTCGTCTATTACCGCACGTCGGGCGTGATCGCCGATTTGGCGTTGGTGTTGAACTTCCTGTTCCTGATGGCGGCCCTGGCGCTGTTGCATGCGACCCTGACCATGCCGGGTATTGCCGGTATTATTTTAACCATCGGCATGTCGGTGGATTCCAACGTGCTGATTTTGGAGCGCATCCGGGAAGAACTGCATACCGGGAAAACCATCCGGGCGGCCATTGACGCCGGTTACAGCAAAGCCTTGTGGACCATCATCGACACCCACGTAACCACGCTGATCACGGCCGCCGTGCTGTTTCAGTTCGGCACCGGCCCCATTAAGGGATTCGCGGTCACGTTGAGCTTGGGCTTGTTGATCTCGTTGTTCACGGCCATGGTCGTAACCAAACTGATTTACGACGCGCGTAAACAGTATAATAAACTTTCGATTTAATTCAGGGCCTCATCCAAAAAGATGAGGCTTAGGGTTTGGGGGCGTAGCGCCCGACTAAGTTAGGAAGGAAAGCAGGACGCATCGGCGTCCGCGTCAGGGAAACCTGTGGTTTCCCTGAAAGCTTCAGCATCAAGGAGGATATTGCCTGTATGTTGCATCTGATACGTAATGATATGAATATCCAGTTCGTGAAAGTGCGCTGGATCGGTTTTGTTGTTTCAACGGTTTTGATTCTTATGGGGCTGTTTGCCGTAGTCCAGATCGCCCGGGGCAAGGGGCGCATGGGAGTTGATTTTTCCGGCGGAACCGCCGTGGAAATTGAATTCCAAAAGAACGTGACCCCGGATCAATTGCGCGCTGCCGTGAAGGCGCCTGAATTTGAAGAAGTCATGCAGCAGAGCGTGACCGATCCCGGTCATTGCAAGTATATGCTGCGCATTTTTGCTCCCTCGCTGCCCACGGAAAGGGTCAGCACCCGGATGCTGGAAGTATTGCAGCAAAAGATTGCGGACAACACCGTGACCATTCTTTCCTCGGAGGACGTGGGACCGGCGGTTTCAGCGCATTTGCGCCAACAGGCATTCATGGCTTTGTTTTGGGCCATGTTGGGGATCTTGCTCTATATTTGGTGGCGGTTTGATTTCCGTTTTTCGGTGGCAGCCACGATCGCGACCTTGCATGACATTTTGGCGGTCCTGGGCGTGTTTTATTTCATGGGGCAGGAAATTAATTTGCTGCTGGTTACCGCGCTGCTGACTTTGGCGGGTTATTCCTTAAATGACACCGTGGTTGTGTTTGACCGTATTCGCGAAAATATCCGGCTGCGGCGCAAGGATGAATACAACAAAATCGTCAATGACAGTATTAATGAAACCCTTTCGCGCACCATTATCACTTCCGCGACGGTGTTCTTGGTGGTGCTGGCCTTGTTTATTCTCGGCGGCGAAGTCATCCATGCTTTTTCCATGGCCATGCTGATGGGCATCATCGTAGGCACGTACTCTTCCATTTTCATTGCCGCCAATATCGTGGTGGAATGGAACAACCGGCAGCCGCAGGCACACTGACGGATCATTTGTCCAAACCACGGCTCTGTGCTTGAAAAGGCGCAGAGCCGTTTTTGTTAAAGGGGAATTTGAGCGTGGGACGTTTAAGGCTGGACTGGTTTCAACACGCCGTGTGCCTGGCCGGGCTGGTTTGCCTGTTTGGGTTGCTGCCGGCATGCGCACCCACCCATTTGCCGGAACGCAATGGTATGGCCAAAACCTGGCAGGATGTCAAAGGATCCTACCAGGATTATTTGCGTTTGGAAAACGCCGGCGTGGAAATGCTTGACCTGAAAATGGGAGACACCAGCGTAACGGTGGCCTTGCCGTTTTATTTGTTTACCATTGCGCGGGAATGCGAACGTTTGGGAAAAGGGCCTGAAGCCGTCAAGCTGTATCTGCGCTTGTTGATGCATTATCCTCTTTTGGATGAGGACAATCAGTTGGGAATCAGGATTGAAAACCGGCTGCATTGGATTTTGGGGGATAAACGCTGGCTGCAGCCGTCCGCCGGGCAATTGGCGTTTCGCTTGCAAAAAGCACTGAAAACTAAAAATAAAAAAATGCTCGAGCGCTTCATTTCGCGCGATTTCGGCTTCGGGGAAGATACCGAGGACCGCGTGGTCGTTAATTATCATTGGGCCGTTGAGTTTGTCGATGCCAATTGGCAAAATCCGTCACCGTTGTCCGTGGAGGTAATTCCGCGGGATGAGAATACCGTTTGGCTCAAAGTGTCGGGCTGGAGCGGAGAACATAAAATTTGGTATTGGGTGCTTCGGCAGCGTGAGCATCCCCGGGGCTGGGAATGGGACACGGTGATTTGGGGCGATTGACCCGTGTTCGTTGACAAACCGGCGTTTCATTGTTAGACTGGCCGGGTTTTGTTGGAAAATTTGTTACATTATTATATTTGGTTCTTGTTGCGGAAAGGCCTTTTTTGTTTTTAAAATTCCTCTCCCCTTGTGGGAGAGGATGAAGGTGAGGGGACGAGCTTTAAAATACAAAGCTTTTACCCCCTCCCCTGCATCCCCTCCCACCAAATCCTGGGGAGGGGAATTATAAAATAGCCTTTCCGCAACAGAAACTATCTAAGGAGTTTCTCTCGTGTCGGAACGCGAACTTATTCAGCAACGGTTGGAAAAAATCCAAAAACTCAGGGAACAGGGCGTGGAACCTTACGCTTATCAATACGCCCGCACTCATCGCGCCATTCAGGTGTTGGACCAATTTGCGTCACTCACCGGCGAGCAAATGTCCGGGGAAATTGTTTCCTTGGCCGGGCGTTTGCAGCCCATGCGCGCGCACGGGAAAACGATTTTTTCCCATGTGCAGGACGACAGCGGGCGGGTTCAGCTCTATTTCCGGCGTGATGGTTTGGGCCCGGAACGTTTTGAACTTTTAAAACACTACATTGATATGGGCGATTTTCTCGGGGTTAAAGGCCCGGTTTTCCGCACGCATGCCGGTGAATTGACCGTGCGCGTGGATGAGTTTACGCTTTTAACCAAAGCCGTGCGTCCCATGCCCGAGAAGTGGCATGGGATCAAAGATGTCGAGGTCCGCTATCGCCAGCGCTACTTGGATTTATTGTCCAATGAACGGACGCGCTGGATTTTCCTGCAGCGGTCCCGCATTGTAAAAGAAATTCGCGCGTATTTTGACGGGCTGGGTTTTTTGGAAGTGGAAACGCCCATGATGCATCCGCTGGCCGGCGGCGCGGCGGCGCGCCCTTTTATCACCCATCACAATGCGTTGGATCGCGATTTATTCCTGCGCATTGCCCCGGAATTATATTTGAAGCGCCTTTTGGTCGGCGGGTTTGAAAAAGTGTATGAGATCAACCGCAATTTCCGCAACGAAGGCATCAGCACCATGCATAATCCGGAATTTACCATGCTCGAAGCGTACCAAGCCTATGTGGACGGCGCGGCCATGATGGAATTGACCGAAAATTTATTCGCGCATTTGGCCAAAATCATTCACGGGAGCACGGAGATTGTTTATCAGGGGCAGAAACTTCAATTGGCTGCGCCCTGGCGCAGGATAACCATGCAAGGCGCCATGCAGGAAGCGGTGGGGGAAGATGCTTGGAACCAAACCCCGGAGCGCCTGCGGGCCTTGTGCCGCGAGCATAAAATTTCCGCGAGTGAAAAAATGGGCAAGGCGGAGTTGTTTGATTTGCTGTTTAAATATTTGGTGGAACCCAAATTGATTCAGCCGACGTTTCTGGTGGATTTTCCCATCGAGATTTCGCCCCTGGCCAAATGCAAACCCGGTGCGCCTCATTTGGCGGACCGGTTTGAACCGTATATCGTGGGGCATGAATTTGCCAACGGTTTTTCGGAATTGAGCGATCCGGTGGATCAGTACCAGCGCTTCGAGGGGCAAATGCAGCAACGCGAAGCCGGGGATGAAGAAGCGCATGTGGCGGACTTGGATTATGTCCGGGCTTTGGAGTACGGATTGCCGCCGGCCGGAGGTTTGGGCGTGGGCATTGACCGTTTGGTGATGCTTCTGACCGATTCGCCCTCCATCCGGGAAGTCATTTTATTTCCGCAGATGCGCCAGATTCATATCCCGTCCGATGATGATGAAACATCGGAAGAAACACCAGAGGATGAATCCGCCAATCCGGTTTAATGAACTGGACGGCGGTTGGGGGTCTTAATTCAATCGTAGGGGCGTATTGCAATACGCCCCTACAATTATTTTTTTTCGAGGTGATTGTGCGCATACCGTTTGAACTTTACGTTGGCTTGCGGTATCTCAAAGCCAAACGCCGCCAGACGTTTATTTCTTTGATCTCCGTGATTTCGGTCGCCGGTGTGGCTTTGGGGGTTATGGCGTTAATTGTGGTATTGTCCGTCATGAATGGTTTTCAAAACGATATCCGTTCGAAAATAATTGATACCCAGGCCCACGTCATCATTGCCAGCTACGATCGCGGCGGAATTCAGGATTGGAAAAAAGTTTTACGCCGCGCCGAAGCGCATCCGGGGGTGGCGGCGGTTTCTCCTTATTTGGCCAACCAAGTTATGCTCAAACACGACCAGCAAGTTCAAGGCGTTATGCTTTGGGGCATTGAACCCAAACGTGAAGCGCAAGTTACCCAGCTGGCTAAAAATTTAAAAACCGGTTCCCTGGCTGCGCTGAATCAAGCACCCAAGCCGGGCAACAATCCTTTGCGGGGCTGTGGGATAATCCTGGGATCAGAGATTGCCCGGAAAATGGGCTTGCTCACCGGGGATGAACTTACGGTGGTGGCGCCGGTGTTCAAGGTCACGGCAGCAGGTACAATGCCCAAGATGGCTACGTTTCAAGTGGTCGGTGTTTTTGAAGCGGGCATGTATGAATACGATGCTAATTTTGCCTATGTATCCTTGGAGACCATCCAGCAGTTGTTCGAATTGCCGAATGCCGTCAATGGCTTTTCCATCCGGGTTAAGCACTTGGAAGCAGCAGCGCAAATTGCGGATGATTTGCAAAAAGACGGCAATGATTATTGGGCCCGCGATTTTATGTCCATGAACCGCAATCTGGCCACGGCGTTGAAAGTTGAAAAAATGATGATGTTCATTATTCTGATTTTGATTGTCATGGTGGCGGCGTTCAACATTGCCTCAACCCTCATCATGGTGGTCATGGAAAAGAAAAAAGATATCGGCATATTGAAAGCCATCGGTGCCGATCGCGGAATGATTATGCGGATTTTTATGTGGGAAGGCTCCCTGGTGGGCTTGAGCGGAACCCTGTTGGGCTTGACCGGCGGTTTGGTTGCCTGCCTGATATTGAAACTTTATCCCCTGCATATTCCCGGGGGCGGCAGCGTTTATTACATTGAAAATCTGCCCGTGGCCACCCAGGGGAGCGATGTGGCGATCATCACGGCAACGGCCGTGGTCGTTTGTTTGCTTTCGACTTTTTATCCGGCCTGGCAAGCCTCACGGCTTGATCCGGTGGAAGCCATCCGCTATGAATGAGACGATTCTGCGCCTGGAGCGCATTGTGAAAGAATTTCATCAAGGCGGCCGGACGTTGGCGGTCTTGAAGGGGATTGATATTGAAATACAGCGCGGCGAGTGGGTGGCCATCATGGGTCCGTCCGGAGCCGGGAAATCCACGCTGCTTCACATTGCCTGCGGCTTGATGCACGCTACCACGGGAAAAGTGATCTTGGATGGCGGGGAATTCCAGCAATTGGACGATGTCCAGCTGGCCCGCGTCCGGAATCGCAAAATTGGTTTTATATTCCAATTGCACCATCTGTTGCCGGAGTTTTCGGCGTTGGAAAACGTCATGCTGCCCGCCGGGATGGCCGGTGATTTTGAAGAAAAAACCCGGCCGCGCGCGAAGATGCTGCTGGAACGCGTGGGGCTGGGTGACCGCATGGAACACCGCCCCGGCGAACTTTCGGGCGGAGAACAGCAGCGGGTGGCCATTGCCAGGGCTTTGATGAATGATCCCGCCATCCTGTTGGCCGATGAACCTACCGGAGATTTGGATGTGCAAACCGCCCAAGGGATTCATGAAATTTTAATTCAATTGCACCGGGATGAAAAACGTTCCATTGTGATGGTAACGCACAGCCCGGACTTGTCGCGCTTGGCGGACCGGTTGATTACCCTGCGCGACGGTTTGGTGGTTTAAAAGGAGTTATCATGCTTTGCCAAATTTGTCATGTTCAGGAAGCTTCGGTTTATCTGATTGAAACCGTGGACAACACCCAAACCACGTTTCATATCTGTGAAAATTGCGCCCAACGCCGGCACGTGGGTGAAGTTTTGAACCGGTCGGCGTTGACCCTGCAGCAGTTGTTGGCTTCCGTGGTTTCGCTGGGAACGGCGCTGAATCCCGTGGCCCCCACCTTGGTGTGTCCGCGCTGCGGCCTGACCTATGCCCAATTCCGCGAAACCGGGCGTTTGGGGTGCAGCCAATGCTATGATGTGTTTTATGAAGCGCTCGCGCCTTTGCTGCGCCAATATCATCAGGCCGAAGAACACCGGGGCCGTTTGGATGCAGCCGCGCCGGAGGCGGAGGAATCTTCTGAAGCACGCGGCCTGAAAGAAAAAATTAAGACCGCTGTGGCGGCTGAGGATTATGAATTGGCTGCGCGCTTGCGCGATCAAATGAGACTTTGGGATAAAAACGAAGGTGAAGCATGAGACGGGAAAAGGTTCCGTCTGCGGATGTGCCGGTTTGGTTGCTGACCGAGTCAGTACCAACACCGGTGGTTTCGACGCGCATCCGTCTGGCGCGCAATTTGGCGGACATGCGGTTTCCGGCCGCGGCGGATGAGAGCGAATTAAACCGGGCCGTGGAAATGATCCGGGGGGCGATTCGCAACCAGCCGGATTGGATCCATACCCGGATTCAGGATTTGAATGATGCGCAACGCGCGCTTTGGATGGAACGCGGCTTGATTTCAGCTGAAGCCGTTTCCAATCCCCGCGGTTTGGGCTTGGCCTGTTTGCCCGATGAGTCCGCGTCGATTCTGATGAATGAAGAAGACCATTGCCGGATCCAGATTTTAAAAGGCGGATTTAACCTGGCACCAGCCCTGGAAGCTGCCATGGAATTGGACCAACATATCGGCGGGCAAGTTAAATATGCGGTTCATCCGAAATTGGGATATTTGACTTCGTTTCCCACCAATGTCGGCACCGGCTTGAGGGTTTCGGTATTGCTGCATTTGCCGGCTTTGACCTTAACCCGGGAAATCAACGAGGTTTTGCACGCTGTGGTGCATGTCGGCTTGTCCGTGCGGGGATTGTACGGCCAGGGAGCGGACGTTCATTCGGCTTATTTCCAAATCGGCAATCAGATTACCCTGGGAAGAACCGAAACTGAGATCATCAAGCACCTGGAGGGTGTGGTGCAGCAAGTGGCCGGACGCGAAGAAAAAGCCTGCGAAAAATTGTTGCGCGAACAGAGGGTTCTATTGGAAGATAAGGTGGCGCGCGCTTCGGGCATCTTGGCCAATTGCCGTTTGCTGGGATTGGAAGAAACCCTGGATCTTTTATCGGCGTTGCAATTGGGCCTGGATACGGGGCTGATTTCCAAACCCTCGCCCCTGGATTTAAAGACATTGCTCTGGCTGATTCAACCGGCGCATCTTCAGCAGAAGGAAACCGAACTGTTGACGCCGGAGCAAGTTTCTGCGCGGCGTGCCGATTTGGTCCGGCGCCGCTTAAAAATTAAAGCCGTCAAACTCTAACGGCAAGCGGAGGCATTCATGTTCGACAAATTTACCGAGCGCGCAAAAAAAGTGATTAATCGCGCCCGCGAAGAAGCCGGGCGGCTGGGGCATGATTACATCGGGACCGAACATATTTTGCTGGGCTTGATCCGCGAAGGCGGCGGCGTGGCTGCGGCGGTGCTGGAGAATATGGGGCTGGATTTGGAACGCATCCGCCTGGAGGTTGAAAAATCCATTAATATGGGCGGGGGAACGCTGACCTTGGGCGAGGTGCCCTTCACCCCGCGCGCCAAACGGGTTTTGGAATTGGCCGTGGAGGAAGCCCAGGCGCTGGGGCATAATTACATTGGGACCGAACATATTTTGCTGGGCTTGATCCGCGAAGGCGAGGGTGTTGCCTCCAAGGTGCTGGAGCAGTTTAATGTCCGGATTGACAAAGCGCGGGAAATGACCATTTATCTCTTGGGCGGCAACCTGCCGAAATTCACCCAGGGGCAGATGAAGACCACCACGCCGTCGCTGGATGCATTTGGCCGCGATCTGACCCAGCTGGCGCGCGAATCCAAGCTTGATCCCGTGATCGGACGCGAGACGGAAATTGAACGGGTTATCCAAATATTGTGCCGCCGCACCAAGAACAACCCAGTGCTGATCGGCGAGCCCGGCGTGGGCAAGACCGCCATTGCCGAGGGCTTGGCGCAAAAAATCGTGAATAACCTGGTGCCGGAATTGCTGCAAGGCAAACGCATCGTGACCCTGGATTTGGCGGCGGTCGTGGCCGGCACCAAATACCGCGGGGAATTTGAAGAACGGTTGAAATCCGTGATGCAGGAAATTAAAAGCGCGGCGTCGTCCATTATTCTGTTTATCGATGAGCTGCATACCCTCGTCGGCGCCGGTGCGGCCGAAGGCGCGATCGACGCTTCGAACATGCTGAAACCAGCGCTGGCGCGCGGTGAAGTTCAATGCATCGGCGCCACCACCATGGACGAATACCGGAAGTATATAGAAAAAGACGGAGCGCTGGAACGCCGTTTCCAATCCATTAAAGTTGAAGCGCCGAGTCCCGATGAAGCGATCCAGATTCTTAAAGGACTGCGCGACCGCTACGAGGCGCATCATCGCGTGCATTACACCGACGAATCCCTGGTGGCGGCGGTGCGTTTGTCGGACCGTTACATCTCCGGGCGTTTACTGCCGGATAAGGCCATCGATGTGATGGACGAAGCCGGAGCGCGCACGCGGCTTTCTTCCAATGTGATACCGTCGGATTTGAAAGAAATCGAGATCGAAATTGAAAAGATCAATCAGGAAAAAGAAGCGGCCATTAAGGCGCAGGAGTTCGAACGCGCCGCGCATTTGCGCGACAGCATCAAGGATTTCCGCCAGAAAAAAGAAGAGATCAAGCGCCAGTGGGAAAAAACCCGCAACCAAAATGTCATCAATGTTACGGGGGAGGACATTGCGGTAATCATCAGCCAATGGACCGGAGTTCCGATTTTTAAATTGGAAGAAAAAGAATCGGCCAAGCTGCTGCGCATGGAAGCGGAATTGCATAAGCGCATTATCGGCCAGGAAGAGGCCATCAGCGCCGTTTCGCGCTCCATACGCCGTTCCCGTGCCGGAGTGGCGGATCCCAAACGCCCGATCGGATCGTTTGTGTTTTTGGGGCCCACGGGTGTGGGTAAGACTGAAATGGCCCGGGCGCTGGCTGCGTTTTTGTTTGAGGACGAGACCACGCTGATACGCATTGATATGTCCGAATACATGGAGAAATTTGCGGTCTCGCGGCTGGTGGGAGCGCCCCCGGGATACATCGGCCATGACGAAGGCGGGCAGCTGACGGAAAAAGTCCGCCGTAATCCTTATTCGGTCATTTTGTTCGATGAAATTGAAAAAGCCCATCCGGATGTGTTTAACATCCTGTTGCAGATTTTGGAAGACGGCCGCTTGACCGACAACAACGGGCGGACCGTGGATTTTAAAAATACCGTCATTATTATGACCAGCAACCTGGGCGCCCGGTTAATTGACAAGAGCGGGAGTTTGGGATTCCAATCCGCCGGGGCCGATGTGGCGCATCAAACCATGAAGGATAAGGTCATGGGCGAGGTTAAAAAACTTTTTAATCCGGAGTTTTTAAACCGCGTCGACGAGGTGGTGGTGTTCCACAGTTTGGAACGCTCGCACCTGGAGCAGATTGTGGAATTGATCGTGGGGACGCTAAATCGCCGACTTTTGGAAAAAGGCGTGACATTGAATATTTCCGCCGAGATAAAGGATTTCCTGATTGAAAAAGGGTACAATCCGCAAATGGGCGCCCGTCCTCTGCGCCGGGCCGTGCAGCGGTACTTGGAAGATCCCTTGGCCGAACGGATGCTGACCGGAGATATCAAAGAGGGGTATACGGTTTTGACGCACCAAGGAAATGATGTGATTGAATTTGAGATCAAAACCGAGGGTTAGAAGAAATGCCGGATTCACATTCAAATTCCCGCCGTGCCAAGCGGCCTGCGCCGCGTTCTCAGGTAAAACGGACACGCAAATCACAGCCTGAAATTTTGCCCGAGGCGGTTAATTCTGCAACCGGACATCACACGCTGCCTGCCAAGCGTATTCAACAAGCGCGTCATCCTTGGCTGGCTTTAGGTTTGATTTTAGGGTTTGCCGCTTGCATTGTAGGTGGTCTGTGGTTTGTTTACTCCAGCGGCATGGTGGCGAACCGGTTCAAACCCGATATTGAAAAAGAACTTTCCAAAGCCTTGAACCGCCCGGTGACCATCGAACGTTTGGAAGGCGGTATCTTTGACCGTGTGGTATTAAAACACGTTGTTATCGGTGCGCCGGCTTCTGACCCCCGGTCATTGGAGATTTCCATTGACCGGGTGGTGGTGCGTTATTCCTTGTGGGAAATATTTGTTAAAAAAAAAGCCTTGGCCGAAGGCTTATTGGAGATTCAGCTCATTCGGCCCTTGATTCGTTTTGAACGCGACGCCCAGGGTGTTTGGCATACCCCCAATCTCATTTCTTGGGCCGGGGGTGATACACCGAAAATTTCCTCGATCCCGCCCATCAAAATTACCCTTACGCAAGGCGAAATGCGTTTTTCCGATCCCAAACAAATAACCAGCCTGCAGCATGTGCGCGGCTTGTTGAATCTTAAGGATCTCACCCATGCGCCTTTGTTTTTATCCGGGCGTACCGATGCACAACGTTCGCAAAATATAAAAATTTCCGGGGAACTTGACTTAACACGCGGTCAATTCCGTATTGGCCTTACGGCCGAGCATTTGCGGTTGCGGCCCCTGGAGCGCATGGCGCAATTTTCTCCTTTTTTTGAAATTTTAAGCGGCGAAGCATCTCTTTCATTACGCGCGGTTTCGCGTGCCAAACAAAGCGATGACCTGATCCCGGGCGTTGATTTGCACGGGAAGCTGGTTTTGGATAATTGCACGTTGCAAACCACCTTGGTGAGCGCCCCGTTGCGCGGCATGTACGGGGTGACTTTATGGGATAATGACCGGCTCACCATTAAAAATCTGCAGGCGATTTTAGGGAAAACCATTTGGTCGGCCAAAGGGCATATTGAAAATTTCAAGCGTCCCAATGTGTTTATCAAAGTGCAAAACGATCATTTGAAATTGGGAGATTTGGTGGAACCGTTTCCGCGTTTGGGACAATTGAAAACCACCGGGGAAGGGTCGGCGGTTATTTTAATCAAGGGAATCATGCCGGATTTGATTGCCACGGCCACGATTCGTTTGGCCAACGGCAAAATCGGGCAAATGCCGATTCAAAATTTCGAAAGTATTTGCCGTTATGCCCAGGGGGAGCTGCGCCTGCTGTTGGCCCGCGGCACCGTGGCTCACGGTTCGGCGGAAGGCCAGGGCAGGATTTTATTTTCGGATAATCCGCAAACCTCCCCGACCCTGGATTTTTCGCTGACGGCCAAAGCTCTGGCTTTGAAGGATATCGGTTCTTTATTCAAATACCCTGACGTCATGGGAACGGCGGATGCGCAAATCACGGTCAAAGGGGATTTGGATCATCCCACGGTGCGGGGGGAAGTTTCGTCGGTTGGGATTAAATGGAAACAGACGGAATTTAAAGATTTTCAAAGTCAGTTTTTTTTCAGCCCCCAAGCGGTCAATGTGACGGCCAAGACTCATTGGGGCCTGATGCCCGAAGTCATGGTGGCGCTCCAATTAAACCAAAAGGGAACTGGATGGTTGATTCAGCCATTTAGCATTTCGCAAAACGGCGCCGAGATATTGCGGGCTGAAGGAAATTATAATTTGGATTCGCAGAAAAGCATCAAACTTGCGCTGACGGGAAAAGAACTTCCCTTGGCACTCCTGCCCATGTGGCCGCCGGCTTTAACACACCTCAACGGGAGATTTTCCATCGGCGGACAATGCGCTGGGACATTGTCAAATCCGTACCTGCAGATGCATTTTTCCACCCCGCGGCTGATCCGGAATGCCGCACGGGCTTGGGAGGCACGGGGCGAACTTCGGCTCACCAAAGATTCCGTGCAAATACAAACCTTGGAAGTGGATCATAAACATCTGCGTTTGCAAGGCGTGTTGGATTTTAAAACGCAGGATATTCAGCACAGCGAGCTGGTGTTGGAACGCTTTCCGGTTGATGGCGTATTTGCACTATGGGGATCGTCCGGAGACGCGCCTTTGCACGGAAAACTTCAGGGTATGGTCCGGGTGAGCGGTCTTCTGAAACAATTGCACAGCAAAGGTGAAATTTCAGTCCAAGGCTTGGAAGGCCGCGGTTTTTCAGCGCAAAGCGGAAAAATGATTTTTACCACCAGCGGGGACAATGTGTGGGTGAAAAGCTTGGAATTGATCCAATCCCCGGGAAAGTTTAATGCCGCCATTGAAACCAATTTTGCTAAAAACGGTTATTTTCGCGGACGCGCCTGGATGGATCAATTTAACTTGGCCGGCCACCGCTGGGACGGGGATTTGAAAATTGACGGCGCGCCCAAATCGCCGGCGGCCGCGGATTATATTTTAGGCGTTGCGCTTGCCAATTTGGAAATGGATGACCGGAGTTTGCCTCCACTGCAGGGGCAGTGCCTTTGGCAGATAGATAAAAAAAACATCCAACTCCGTTCCCTGGCTTGGGGAAATGAAGTGACGGTTTCTGGGCAAATCTCTTGGGAAAAGAAATTTTTGGTTCAACTCCAGTGTTTGCTGAATCATTCGCGTTTGAAATCCGTGCGTGAGATCATAAACGGCAACAGCAAGCCGTTGCGGGAAGCGGTCACGGGATTAGTCCGGCTTCAATGGATGCGGCAGCAGCTGAACACGGATTTTAATCTTACCCTGGGAACCGGGGAGCTCAGCGGAACCGGCATTTATGCCGCAACGCTCCCGAATTCACCCCCGGCGTATCAAGTTAACCTGCGCCTGGCCGGAGTTCCCAGCCGAAGTCTGGGCGATTTATTCATGATGAAAAAAAATACTGACTTGCCCGAAGCCAAACTTTTCGGAAATATTTTTTTGAGGTCGGCCGCAAATTCAATGCCCTCGACCGGCGGAAATCTTCGCTGTGAAGATTTCCACTACGGCGAATGGCGTTTTTCCAAATTGAACCTGTTATGGGAAAGCCAAGGGGATCGCGTAGAACTAAAACAAATGGAGGGTTTGCAATCCGACGGTTTTTTGAAAAGCAGCGGCGGCACCTGGCAAACCCATGCCGATGGCAACAGCACGTTTAGTTTGGATTTGCAGGCCGGTAATTTTAATTTTCTGTACAAACGGTTTCATGGGCATATCCGTCTTAAAGGCAATATTCCCACCCGGGATCCGTTTGAACTTAACGTGAATTTAACCAGTCCGGATTTTGGGCTGTATAATTACACCTATGGCGATTTGCGCGCTGATATCCATTATAAAAATGAGGAATTGAGTTTTCAATCCGTTCCCGGATTACCGTACAGACTCATCGGCCATGCCCGGATTTCTTCCGATGGGTTGGTGGATTTTAAAAAGTTGGAAATCGGAGACGGTTTTACCTTCAAACGCGCCAGCGCCACCGGAATCATCGATGCGTCCGGCAAAGGGCGCTCCAATTTCCTGGTGAATGTTTTTGCCGTGCCGGCGGATGTCATTGCCCGGAGTTTCGGATGGCCGCAACCGTGGACCGGGATGGCGCGCGGTTCGGTACTGTACACCGATCCCGGAAATATCACCAATGTGAAAATTAAAGTGAAAGTCGAGGACGGGAGCGTTCTGAATATTCCGTTCGATTCGTTTTCCGGAACCGTATCCATTGATCATGATTGGTTGTATTTTAGTGCACCGGAAGATGAAGCACCGCCGCCTGAACCAGCGCTGCGTGAAGGCTGCATTCTCAGGCGCGGAGATAAATACACCATGCTCTTGAAGGGCCGCCTTCCGGTACCGCAAACACCTGCTGCGGAAAAGGCCATGCGCGGGGCGGAAATGGATCTAAAGGTTGTTCTTCCTGAAGGGGATTTGGCCTATCTGGCGATGGTGCCTTACATAGCCTCGGCTTCCGGAAAAAACCGCTTTGATTTGAATATCCGCGGAACCATGGATTACCCCGCGCTTTCAGGTTCGGCCTTTATCCAGGACGGGACCATTTCACCCCGCTTCTACACGCCCCGGGTGGATCATGTCAACGCGGAGTTGAAATTTGACAACAACAAGACGTTCATTCAGCGCCTGGACGGGCGTGTGGGCGAAGGAACCCTGACCATTAAAGCCGGTCCGGCCGCTCCTTGGGCTATGGTGTTTCGGAGAATGATTCCGGACGAGTTAAATTTGGTGCTGGATTCCTCCAAAGGCCGGCTGCGGCTGGATTCCACCCAGGATTTTGAATTTATCTCCGCTTGGATGACCGGCCATGTGATCCTCGGCGGCACCTTGGACACTCCGCGCCTGGGCGGTGTCATGGAAGTTTCCGATGGGGATTTCACCTATCCGGCCAAACCCCTCACGCCGTTTGCCCAGGCAATGAAACCTGTTAATGTGCAATGCGATAACTTGAAATTAATTACGCGTAAAAATTTTTGGTTTACGAATGATATGGTTCGTGCCCAAATTAAACCCGACAATTCCGTGATCTTTAGGGGCGGAAAAAACGATTTTACCGGTGAAGGGCGCGTGGCCATTGCCAAAGGATTGGTTACCTATATGGATGCCAATTTCTCTCTCGATTCCAGCGCTGAAACTGCCTTGACTTTTCAAGGCCGCGAAGCTCCTGTGCTGTTTGCCCGGGCCCAAACCACGATCCGGGATGTGCAAATTAAAGATGAAGGCCGCATGCGGGAAGTTATTATTTATTTAACTGTGCGCGGCTCTCTGGGCTCGCTCAAGCTCGAGTTGAGTTCGGAACCCGTCATGACCCAGGCGCAGATTATGTCTTTGTTGACCTTTGGCGAAGATTACTCCAGCTGGTCCAAAGAACAAATGGATGAAAAAGTTCAGACTGCCGGGGCGCGGGTTTTAGGCCGTTGGGCGGGAAGCATCATTGGGCAGGAAATAAAAAAGGGTTTGAAAAAATATGCCCCGGTAGACGTGGTCGATATTCATTTCGGCGGTGTCGAAAAGGTTGCCGGTTCGATTGCGGCCGGTTCCGGAAGTACGCAGACGGCGAATAATCAAGGGGGAACAGAAACAACCGGAATGAGTTTGCTTCAGGATACCCAAATTGATCTGGGAAAATATTTAACCGATGACCTTTATTTAAATTATCGCGCAACTTTGAAAGACCGCAGTGTTGACAGGGGCGGCGGCTTGGCATGGCAATCTTTGTTGGGGTTGGAATATAATCTTGATTCATCAAGGAAATTAAAGGTTTCCAAGGATTTTGATGCGGACAATGGACAGGAATTTTATGTGGGAATAGAAGGACGGACGGAATTCAAGAGCTGGACTCCTTCGGAAGCCGAATCAAACACGGCTTCGGGAAAAGCCGCTCCTAAAAAACCGGGCGCAAATGTCCGGTGAAGGTCGTTTCGATTGCTTCGACAAGCTCAGCAACCGATTCAACGAACGTCTTTAAATTGATCCGCCCCTGGTCACTGAGCTTGTCGAAGTGACCAGACACCGGCAAAACAGTTGAGAATTGACTAATTGCTCAAACTCCCGGCAAATACGATACTACAAATCAGGGAATTCGCTTGACGCTCCAATGTCATTTTGATAAGATTGACCAAATTTTTTCAAGGAGGGTATTTTGCCTTTGTTTTCAAGGCTTTTTCATATTTTCATTGCGGTTCTCGTTCTGTTCCTTTTTACTTTTTCCAGTCAGGCCGCCCAAATTTCCGAAGATGCCGTTATTTCGGAAATTAAAGTCCAAGGCAATACAACCATTGCCGACGATGATATTATTTCCTGGCTGAAAGTTCGGAAAGCTGACCGTGTGAGCGACGTGCGTCTGCTGTTGGATCGTGATTTTAAAGAGATCTGGCGTACGGAAAAGTTTAAAGATATACAACTTTCCCTGCAACCGTTAACCGACGGGTCCGTTTGCTTGATCATTCATGTGGTTGAAAAACCGATTATAACCACCATTGCAGTGAAAGGAAATAAGGAGTTCAATGAAAAGGAACTCATTGAAAAGAGCGAATTGAAAACCGGGACGCCGTATGATGAATTTTCAGTTAATAAAGCAGCTGCGAAAATAGCCGCCTATTATAAAGAAAAAGAATTTTTTCAGGCTGCGGTTGAAACCCAGGCTGTTCCTCAAGGAAAAGGCATGGCTGTGGAGTTTCAAGTCAAGGAAGGCATGAAGATCAAGGTTACCAAGATCACCTTGAACGGATTACAGGCGTTTTCGGACAGTAAAGTTAAAGGGTTCATGGAAACCAAGGAATCCGGCTGGTTCATTGGCGGAACCTATGAAGAAGAAACGTTTAAAGAGGATTTAAAAAAGATATTGATCGGTTATGCCAAAGAAGGGTACTTAAAAGCCAAACTGGACGGTTTTACGCTGCAGGATATTGACCTGCATTTTCAGGAAATCAAAACCAAGGCCTTGAGCGTGGATGCGGGCAAAAAAGAAATGGCCATTCAGTTGGATGTGCTGGAGGGCGTGCAGTATAAATTCGGGAAATTGGACATTAAGGGCAACATCATTTATTCCGAGGAAGAACTCACGCGCAGAACGGATTTGAAAACCGGTGATTTATTCAACCGGATCATGTTTGAAACTGATTTGCAGCAAGTCCGCATGGCCTATTCGGAGAAGGGGTATATCTACGCGGATATTTCCCCGGAAATGGAATACCACGACGACAGCGGACAGGTGGATGTGACGGTCTGGATAAAAGAAAATACCATTGCCCGGATTGAGAAAATTGAGATTCGCGGCAACACCATGACCAAAGACAAGGTGATCCGCCGTGAATTATCCGTCAATCCGGGGGAGCCGTTTGATACGCGGCAAATTCAGCGGTCGCGTGAAAAAGTCATGAACTTGGGATTTTTTCAGGATGTCAAGATCAACACGGAGCCCGGTTCCACCCCCGGGGAACAAGTTTTGGTTTTTGATGTGGAAGAACGCCATACCGGCACCATCAGTTTGGGCGCGGGTTATTCTTCGGTTGATTATTTGATGGGATATTTGCAGCTGACCCAGGCGAATTTATTCGGCAATGGCCAGTCGGTGAGCCTGCAATGGGAAATGGGCAGCCTGCGCCAGAGCTGGCAGATGTCCTTTACGGAGCCTTATCTGTTTGATTCGCCGGTTTCTTTCGGCGTGGATGTTTGGAACGTGAACAAACGCAAGGGTTACAACGGCCAGAATTACAATTTGCTTTCACAAGGCGGCGATATCCGGCTGGGCAAACGGTTTGACGAAGCTTGGAAGGGATATTTGACCTATAAGCTGGAAAGCGATGAATATACGGAATTGGCTCCGGAACTTCAAAGCACCTATGCCGAAGGGCGCAGCGATACCAGTTCCATTACCCCCAGCCTGGTTTACGATACGCGCGATAATATTTTCGACGCAACCACGGGCATGAATCACAGGTTGTCGGTTGAAATAGCCGGCGGCCCTTTGGGCGGCGACAACAATTATATGAAATATTTGGCCGAGACCAGTTATTATATACCGCTGATATGGAAGCTGGTGTTGGCCCTGCATGGCGAAGCGGGTTATGCCTATGGGTATGATTACGGCGTGACGGGCTTTACCGATGTGCCGCCGGCTAAACGTTTTCGCGCCGGTGGTACGGACACGGTCCGCGGTTACGGGGAAGGCGCTTTTGGCCCGCCGCTGGGAGGCAGAATGCGGTTGGTTTCCAACGTGGAATTGCACTATCCCATTATCGGGCCCTTGAAGGGTGTGGCTTTTTTTGACGCGGGCAATGCGTGGGATAAATTGGATGATTTTGAGTCCTATCCGTCTTTGAACAAGGGCGTGGGTTTGGGCATACGTTTGACCATTCCCGGCACGGTTATTTTAATTAGGTTTGATTTCGGCTATCCTTTGGATCCGGATCCCAACGGACATCCGCAGACCATGAATTATCATTTTAATATTGGCAATATTTTTTAGGCTGAATTAATTAAGAAAAATATCCGGCTGGCGGGTGGAGAAATTCGGCCGTTTCCGGTTATAGATACCCCGGGTGCGGGGATAATAAATCAGCAAACTATTTTAAGGAGGACGTTTCTATGAAAATGATGAGCAAGGCAGGGTTGGCAGTGGCATTGGCCATGGTTTGGGTGGGTATTGCCGGTGTGAGCGCGGCGGCGTCTTCGAAAATCGCGGTGGTGGATACGGCCAAGGTTGTAAAGGAATATCAGAAGACCAAGGAAGCGCAGACGCGCCTGGAAAAGGAATTTGAAGATAAGAAAACGGAATTGAAAAAAATGAACGACAAACTGGAAAAACAACAGGAAGAGTTAAACGCTAAAAAAGGCATTGTGCCGCAAAAACAGTACGACGGCATGAAGAGCAAGTTTGATGACGATCAGGATGCGTTCCGCGAAAAATACAAGGATATCCAGAGCACGTTCATGAAAAAACAGCGCGATTTGATGGAGAGTATCGTCAATGACATCAAGGAATTGGTAGGGCAGATCGCCAAGGCTGAAAAATATGATGCGGTTTTTGATAAGGAAGTTTTGTTGTACGGCGGCGAAGATATTACCTATAAAGTGCTGGATCAGCTGAATAAGAAAAAATAGATCGGATATTCGTTTATGCAACGCACGCTAAAGCAATTGGCGGAATGGTTGGGGCTGGAGTTCCGTGGTGAACCGTCCCTGCTCATCGAAGGCGTCAGTACGCTTGAGATGGCCGGGGCGAACATGGTTACTTTTCTGGCTAATCCCAAATACAAGGATCAGTTGCCGGGCACGCGCGCCGGAGCCGTGATTATTTCACCGGAGGTTCCGTATGAGCGCGCGTGCCTGATCAGCCGGAATCCCTACGCGGATTTTACTAAGGTGGTGGGGTTGTATGCTCCTCCCATCCCGCGGCCGGCTCCCGGCATTCATCCGCTGGCCGTGGTTCATCCCGAAGCGCACCTGGGCCAAGATGTCGCCATTGGCCCGTTTTGCGTGGTTGGGGCCAAAGCGCGTTTGGGGGATCATACGGTTTTAACGGCCCAGGTTTTCATCGGGGATGACACCGTGGTGGGGGATCATTGCATCGTATATGCGAACGTGGTTGTGCGTGAGCGTGTTGCCATCGGCAACCGTGTCATCATCCATCCCGGCACCGTGATTGGCGCCGACGGATTCGGATTCGCCCCAGTGGGAGAAACGTATGCCAAAATTCCTCAAATCGGCACTGTGGTGATTGAGGATGATGTTGAAATCGGGGCCAATGTGACCATTGACCGGGCCTCATTGGGTGAAACCCGGCTGGGCCAGGGTTGTAAAATTGATAACTTGGTACAAATCGCCCATAATGTGACCATTGGTCCCTTAACGGTTATTGCTGCCCAGACCGGCATCAGCGGTAGTTCCAAAGTTGGACGACATGTCATGATCGGCGGACAGGCCGGTCTCAGCGGCCATTTGACCATTGGCGATCATGCTGTTTTAGGCGCTCAAGCCGGAATCACGCGCGATGTACCGGAAAAACAATTTGTTTCAGGATATCCTGCGCGCCCGCATACTGAGTCCATGCGCCAATTGGCGGCCGTAGCGCGTTTGCCGGAATTAATTAAAAAAATCCAACGGTTGGAAGCACGCTTACAGGCGCTGGAGGAAAAGTGAGCGGGAAGCCGTCCTGCCAGCGAACCCTGGCCCGCGAAGTGAGCGTGGAGGGGATCGGGCTGCATACTGGCACGATTTCATCACTTACCTTTGCGCCGGCCGCCCCAGATACGGGCTATATCATTATACGGACCGATCTGCCGGGGCAGCCGGTTATCCATCCTACGGCAGACACGGTTTCGCAGACCCAACGCGGAACCACATTGAGCGAGAACGGCTGCGAAATTCACACGGTAGAACATGCGCTGGCGGCCTTGGCCGGATTGCGGATTGACAATTGCCGCATTGAAATATCCGGCAATGAACCTCCCATCCTGGATGGATCGGCCAAACTTTTTGTCGAGGTTTTGCTTACGGCAGGTGTGGTGGAACAACCCGGTTCCATTCGCCGTGTCCACAAAATTGATCAAGTGGTTCAGTTGGATGCCGGGGATAAATATATCGTTGCCTGGCCTTATCCGGGGCTGAGAATCACCTTCATTTTGCAATTTGAAAACACCTGGCTGCCCAGGCAGCGTATAACCGTGGATGTCACGCCGGAAATTTTTCAATCCATGGTGGCACAATCGCGCACCTTTTGTTTTGAACATGAAATTGCCTGGTTGAAGGCCCAGGGGTTGGCGCAAGGCGGGAGCTTGGAGAACGCCGTGGTGATAGGCCGCGAGGGGTTTTTAAACGGCCCGTTGCGTTCGGAGTACGAACTGGTTTATCATAAAATTTTAGATTTTATCGGCGATTTGGCATTAGCGGGGCAACCGGTCGAAGGCGAATTCGTGGTCTACAAATCCGGGCATGCCTTGAATACCCGGTTTGCCAAACAACTGCGTCAAGCCATTTTGAGAAAAGAAAATCTTCAAAGGGGGAAAGAGAAAAATATGATCATTCAAGCCAGTGAGATTCAACAATTTTTGCCGCATCGTTATCCGTTCCTGCTGGTGGACCGGATTATTGATATGGAAGAAGGAAAACGGGTCGTGGGCATTAAAAATGTCACGATCAATGAACCTTTTTTCCAAGGACACTTTCCGGGCCACCCCATCATGCCCGGAGTCCTCATTGTCGAAGCCATGGCGCAAGTCGGAGGCGTGTTGCTTTTGAAGGCGGTTCCGGATGCCAAGGACAAAGTGGTGTACTTTGTCAGCATCGACGGTGTAAAATTCCGCAAGCCGGTCATACCCGGCGATCAACTCCGGTTCGTGCTGGAGGTCGTCAAAATTAAAGGCAAAATCGCCAAAATGCAGGGTAAGGCTTATGTGGGCGAAGATTTGGTTTGCGAAGCGGAATTAATGTCGACCATCATGGATAAATGATTTACCCGGTTTTTGCAAATTTGTGTTCTTGAGGTTTGTTCGTCATCCCGGTGAAAACCGGGATCCAGGAAAGCCGTAAAATCAAGGCTCACTGGATACCGGCTTTCGCCGGTATGACGGTAAAACAAAGGTAAATAGTATTCTTAATGATCCCAAAGTTTTGCTGAAGGAGGCGTTACTGTGTCAGTCAATATTCATCCGAATGCCGTTGTTCATCCGAAAGCCAAATTGGGCAATGATGTCCAAGTGGCTCCGGGGGCGATTATAGGCGAATTCGTGGAAGTGGGCGACCGGACGCAAGTCGGCCCTCATGCCGTACTGGATGGTTGGACAACGATTGGTACGGACTGCAAGATTTTTACCGGTGCGATCTTAGGCAGCGAATGCCAGGATTTGAAATTTCGCGGCGAACGTTCCTATTTGAAAATAGGCAACAAAAATACAATACGTGAATACGTGACCATGAACCGCGCTACGTCCGAGGACCATGCCACCACGGTCGGGGACGGCAATCTGTTTATGGCCTATTCCCATGTGGCGCACGATTGCATCGTGGGCAACAGCAATATCATCGCCAACTCCGTGGCCATGGCCGGGCACGTGGTCATAATGGATCACGCCAATATCGGCGGCTTGAACGCCATTCATCAATACGTGCGCATTGGTTCGTATGCCATGATCGGGGGGCATTCACGGGTGCCCAAGGATGTGCCGCCTTATATTATTTGCGCCGGTTCTCCGCTGCGCATCGTGGGCATCAATAAAATCGGCTTGGAACGCAAGGGTTTCCAACCCGAGCAGATCAAAATTATCGAGCATGCCTATCGCGTGATGTACCGTTCGAAGTTGAACGTTACGCAGGCTTTGAAAAAACTCGAGGAAGAAAATGCGTACCCTGAAATTGCGCCGTTTATTGATTTTATCAAATCATCCGAACGGGGAATTGCCAAGTAATGAAAGCCGGTGAAACCCTGGGGTTGATCGCGGGCAATGGAAATTTTCCCCTGGTTTTCGCCAAGTCCGCCCGCCGGCAGGGTTTTCGTATTTGTGCCATTGCTTTTCCCGAGGAAACTTCGCCGCAACTGAAGACTCTGGTGGATGAAATTCATTGGATCAGCATTGGCCAGTTGGGGACACTGATTAAAGTTTTTAAAACCGCTCACGTACAACAGGCGTTTATGGCCGGACAGATCCGGCATAAACGCCTGTTTGCCAACCTCAAGCTGGATCTGCGCGCCATCGCACTCATGGCGCTTTTAAAAGACAAGCGGGCTGATTCCATTTTACGCGGTGTTGCGGATACGCTGGGAAAAGAAGGAATTCGGCTTGAATCTCCCTTGCCGTTTCTGCAGGAATGTTTGCCGCAGCCCGGGATTTTAACCCGCCGCAAACCCAATAACCAAGAAAAAAAAGATATTCAATTCGGATATACCATTGCCAAACACATTGCCGGGGCCGATATTGGTCAGACCGTGGTGGTGCGGAACCAGGCCGTATTGGCTGTGGAGGCCATGGAAGGCACGGATGCTTGTATTGACCGGGGCGGGAAATTTGCCAAAAAAGATGCTGTGGTGGTTAAAGTGACTAAACCAAACCAGGATTTGCGCTTCGATATGCCGGTCGTTGGTCCTCAGACCATTAAATCAATGATGAAAGTGAAAGCTTCGGTTATCGCTTTTGACGCAGGGCAAACTTTATTGTTACAGCCGGAAACCACCTTGGCCATGGCCAATCAAGCCCGCATCTCCATGGTAGCCCTTAAACCGTAATTTTTTTTGCGTTATGTCGAAAGGTAGAGACGCAAAATTTTGCGTCTCTACAATAATGTATTGCCAACATATTGTGCACAATATTCCATCTTTGAAAAACATACTGACCACATGATATGGTGTTGCGGTTGCTGAATATTTACTAAATTTGGTGGTATAAGCAGCTTTTTGGCTTGACAAAGTTATGAAACTGAATATACTATGCACCACAATATCTTGTGGTAGGAGGGGATGCTCCCGTGCATTTTAAACGCCTGGAAATGGTTGGTTTTAAATCTTTCGTCGATCATACCTGCTTGGATTTCGAAGCTGGGATCACGGCGGTGGTAGGTCCGAATGGTTGCGGGAAATCCAATGTGGTTGATTCCATTCGTTGGGTCTTGGGTGAAACCAGCGCCAAAGCCCTGCGCGGCGCCCGCATGGAAGATGTTATTTTCAATGGGACCGATCAGCGCAAGGCCGTGGGCATGGCTGAAGTTTCCCTTACCATCGACAATCATGATCATTTCCTGCCCACGGAACATGATGAAGTTACGCTTACGCGCCGCACGTACCGTTCCGGGGAGAGCGAATATCTCCTGAACAAGGTTAACTGCCGCCTGCGCGACATTCATGATCTTTTAAGCAACACCGGGTTGGGCACGAATGCCTATTCGTTTTTGGAGCAGGGAAAGATCGATTTGATTGTATCCTCCAAACCCGGTGACCGCCGTTTTGTATTTGAAGAAGCGGCAGGGATTGCCAAATACCGCAGCCGCAGGGAAGAATCCACGCGCAAGCTGGAAGCCACGGAACAAAATTTTCTGCGGGTTAATGATATTGCCGTGGAAGTCAAACGCCAAATCGGAACCTTGGAACGCCAGGCGCAAAAAGCCCGGCGTTATCAGGAACTTAAACAAGAATTGACCACCTTGGAAGTGTCGCGCGGCCGGAAAGAATTGACCGAACGCCGCCGGGCCCTGCGTAAACTCGAGCATGCCTGGGAAGAACGTTTATCCTCCATTCGCGAATTGGAAAATCAAAAAGAAACCTTGGAAATGGATGTAGCCGCCTTTGACGAGGAATTGTCCGTTTTGGATGCGGCTTTAACACAGGCGCAAGCTTCGGCGCATCGCGTGGCCGAGGAAATGATTAAAGCCGAGGAGTTTGTCACTTCCTCGGAATTGCGGCAAGAGGATTTGCAACTTGGGCTTACCCGTTTGGATGCCGAGATGGCCGAATTCCGGGAAAAGGAAGTGCTCCTGCGCTCGCAAAGCACGCAGATTTTTGAAAGCCGCCAGGCCAAGGAACAGGAATTGGCTCAATTGAAAACCACGCTGGGCCAGGATGAAGCACGGCTGACGGCCTTGGAAAATGAAATGAAAGAACGGGCCATGCGCGTTCAGGATCAGCAAAACCGCCTGTTGACCCTGGTGGACCAAATGTCCACCCTGCGGGGCACCTTGAAGAATTTGGAAGTGCGGCGCGGCGAACATGAACAGCGTTGGCAGCAACTGGAACAGCGGTTGGGCAACTTGAATCAGCAGCGCACGCAGGTGCTTCAGGAAAAGCAAACCTACGAAAACGAAGGCGAAACATTGGCGGATGCCGCCCTTAATTTGGAAACGGAAAAGTCTTCGCTGCTGGTGGAAAAAGAACGCTTGGAAAAGACGCTGGCGACCCTGGAAAACATGATTGCCAATTTTGGCCAAACCATTACCCAGTTGCAAGCGCGTGTGAATTGGATTGAAGAATTGAAAAACGGCTTGGATGGGTATGAATTGGGCGCCAAAACGATCTTGTTGGAGCACAATGCCCATCCCGAACGGTTCCCGGGCGTGTTGGGACCCGTGGCGAATTTTATGCGCACGGATAAAAAATATGAATTTGCTTTTGAAGCGCTGCTGGGGCACGGTTTGCAGCATATTTTGGTCCAATCGGAAACGCATGCCCGCGAAGCCATGGCGTTCTTGGCCGAGGGGAACCGCGGCCGGGCTACGTTTATTCCCATGGATGCTTTTTCAGGCCAAGAGAATGCCGAACCCGCAACAGCGGACGGAGCTTGGATGAACTTGCCCGGCGTGATCGGGCTGGCCCGCAGCTTGGTGAAGATCGACGAGCGTTTCTGCGCCATGTTTGACCGGCTTTTGGCACAAACCGTTTTAGTGAACGATTACGCAACTCTGCGGCAAGTCCGTGCTGCCGGAGCTCAAGGCATCTTGGTCACATTAAATGGTGAAATAGAAACCATGAACGGTTGGCTCACCGGCGGCAGCAGCGATATCCCGGAACGGGGTTTGCTGGGCCGTGAGCGCGAGATTGAGGAACTTCAAAACGAACTGATACTTTTGCAGAAAAACAGCACCTCGGCCCAAACGGAGGCGCAAACGTTGGCGCAGCGGTTGGAAGAAATCACCGGCGGGCTGTCGGCCAATGATGCGGAGTTGCATAAATTGCAGATCCGCCTTACCAAAACCGAGAAATCGTTGGAGCAGGTTTTGCGCCAGGGCAAAGAGCTGGAGCAACAAACGTCGGCTTTGCAGCAGGAACGGGATCAGACGTTTGAACTTTGCCGGACCTTACAGGCGGAACATGCCGATGCGGAAAAAGAATTGTTGAACCTTGAACTCTATGATCGGCAAACTCAGGAAGCCCTTTCCCAGCATCAAATTGAAATTGAAGCGCGCCGCCAGGAATACGATGACCGGGCCCTGCACGCGGGGGAATTGCGGATTTCGTTGGCGGCCTTATCGCAGCAAGTCAGCAATTGCATGGCGGATGCCGAACGCGTTATGCATGAACTGCATGAGCTGGAGCGCCGCTTGGATGAGAAACGCGAAACCCGGGAACGGGATCAAGTGCGTATCGTTGAATTGGCATCCCAAATGCAGCAGCGCCGCGAATTGCTGTTGCAACTGGAGACTGAAAAAGCCAGCCGTGATCTGGAAGTGCGCGGTTTTCAGAATAAACGCCATGAAGTGGTAGGCCAAAAAGAAAGTTATGCCCAGGAGCTCCGGACGCGCCAACGCCGCTTGGATGAAGCCAAGCAGCAACAGCACCAATTGGAATTGGAAAAACGCCAGTTGGAATATAATCTTAAATCCTTGGAAGAGTACCTCCAAACCGAATATCATTTAACGTTGTCGCTTGAAGAGGAGCACGCTGCTTTGCCGGCCCCAGGGGAAACAACCGAAGAAGCGGCGCAACCGGCAGCTGAGGTCCTGGATCCTAAAGCGGCTCAAGCCCGGATTCAGGAAATTAAGGACAAGTTGTCCTCCATGGGATCGGTCAACTTGGTGGCCATGGAAGAATATCAGGAATTGCAGCAACGGTATGAATTTTTAACCAAGCAATTGGATGATCTTAAAGAATCCAAGGAAAGCCTGCAACGCTTGATTTCCAAGATCAATCAGGAAAGCCGGGCCCGGTTTTTGGAAACCTTTACCCAGGTTCAGGAAAAATTCAGGGAAGTGTTCCGGCGTTTGTTCAACGGGGGAGATGCTGAATTAATTTTGATCGATGAGAACAATCTTTTGGAAACCGGCATTGAAATCATCGCCCGGCCTCCGGGAAAGCGTTTGCAAAATATAACGCTTCTTTCCGGCGGAGAGAAAGCCCTGACGGCCATTGCGTTGTTATTTGCCATCTTTCTGATTAAACCGAGTCCGTTCTGCATCTTTGACGAAATGGACGCTCCGTTGGATGATACCAATACCGTCCGTTTCGGCAGGATTTTACAGGAATTTGCGAAGAGATCCCAATTCATCGTTATTTCGCACAATAAAATAACCATGGAAAAAGCGGATGTTTTATATGGCGTCACCATGCAGGAACCCGGTGTCTCCAAGCTGGTTTCAGTTAAATTTAAAGGACAAAATCAGGCTCAACCCATCGCCGAATCATCGGAAAAAATGGCCGAACTGGCTGCTGCAAATTGACCCCATTTCACCGCAGAGGCGCAGAGTACGCAGAGGATTCTATCAGGAAAAAATAGGTTTAATTTTTAAGGTATTTCTCTGCGCCCTCTGCGCCTCTGCGGTGAATCATTGCGTAATAAATATTTAACAAAATATATAAAAGTTCAACATTGACAAGCCGAATCTTGGAATGATATTATCAAACAAATTTGATTTTCTACCATTTCCACGAGGTGCGACTCATGACATCAAAAAACACGCAATGGTTATTGCTCCTCACGTTCGGAATCATGATTTTTATCGGCGGGTGCGGTCAATCGGCCCAAGAAAAAGAAATTAAAATTCAATTCAATGTCTCGGGCAATGCCCAAACACAACAAAAAGCCGCAGAACAAGAAAAAATCATTGCAGAACAAAAAAAACGCCTGGAAGAATTGCAGGCCAGCTTGGCGCGCGTGCGTTCCAGCGATGCTCCCCAATCAAGAAAAGAAGTCCAGAAAATCGAACAGCAAATTGCGGCCGTGCAAAATCAAATTCAATCCGTGCCGGCAGCTTCGGCCGGAACTGCTGCCCAAGCTCCGGTTAAAGCCGCGGTTCCCGTTTTTTCCGGCGGGTCCAACAGCGGATGGCCCATGTTCCGCCAAAATGAAAAAAGCAGGCCTGCCGGCGGCGCAACGTTTACCATTCCCTTGGACCTGCAATGGAAATACCGCACGGGAGAAAAAGTTGACGGTTCGGCCGCCATCGTTGGGGGTGTGATTTACATTGGTTCCAATGACAATAATGTATATGCCATCAATGCCAAAGATGGGCGCCCGATATGGGAAAAACAAACCGGCGGGCCGGTATCATCCTCTCCGGCCGTGGTTAACGGCAAGGTTTTTATAGGCTCGGATGATACGTATCTTTACTGTTTGAATGCCAAAACCGGAGCATTGCTTTGGCGTGCCATGACCGGTGGCCCCGTGCATTTTTCCTCTCCGGCCGTGGCTGGGGGTTTTGTTTTTGTGGGTTCCATGGATGGGAATGTATATGCATTCAGCGAGGCCAACGGCGCCATGGCCTGGAAACGTAAAACCGACGGCCCTATTGCCGCCAGCCCCAAAGTGCAAAACGGCATGGTGTTTATCGGCACCTTGGGAAAAACATTTTACGCACTGGATGCGGCTTCCGGCGAACCGAAATGGTCCTTTGCCACGGGCAGCCGGATTTTTTCAACCGCGGCCGTGGGCGAGGATAAGGTATATTTCGGCTCGGATGATAAAAACATTTATGCCTTGAATATGGCCAACGGCGAATTAGCTTGGAAATGCGCGGCCGGGGGATGGGTTTCCTCATCGCCGTGTTTATCCGGCAAATACCTTTTTGTCGGCGCCAATGACATGAACCTGTATGCCCTTAACAGCGAAACGGGTGCGATTCGCTGGAAAACCAAACTGAAGGGAAAAATTACGTCTTCCCCGGTGGAGTTTGGCGCCAATGTCTACGTGGGATCGGGAAATACGCTGTTTGCCTTGCGCGCCCAGGATGGATCACAAAAATGGACCTATGCCTCGGGCGGAGGCGTGGATTCGTCCCCGGTTATCGCGGACGGGTTGTTGGTCATTGGCTCGTTTGACCGCAGTGTGTATGCATTTACGGCAATAGCCCAATAGGAGCCGAGAATTCATGCCGATCGAAAATAAAAAGAAAGCTCAATTCGGACTGGCGCTGAAAATCACCGTGCTGATTATTACCTTGGTCGCGTTGATCATGGGCGCGGTTTCGTATTTTACCATTTACCAGGAAGCGCGCCTTAAGACCATGGAAATGGACAAGCGCATGACCGATGTCGCCAACATGGTGGCGGCCCTAAAACTCATCGAGCCCTTGGCCGGCGAGAGCGTGGCTTGGCCGATCTTTCGCGAGTTCATCAAAGTTATCCGCAACTTGGATTCCAACATCTTGTATATTTCCATTGTCACCAACGACGGGGAAGTTAAGGCGTTTACGCTCAATCCCGAAAGTGTCCGTAAACTCGATCCGAAACTTTCGCTGGATGAATCCATGGAAAGTTTGAATCAATTGGTGCAATACAAATTCCCGGCCGGAAATACGGCGAAAATCGCCGGCGATATCGTGGTGGAAGACACCCGGTTTGCCACCGTCAATATCCGGTTTTCCTTATTGGCATTAAAGCGGGACATCATGTGGGCGCAGGTGCGGAACATATTGCTTACCCTGCTGATGATGGTGGTTGGTTTTGTGGGAGCCATGTGGCTGGGCAAAACCGTCACCAAACCCATTGAAGATTTAACCGCGGCCATGGCCAAAGTAGCCCAAGGTGATTTGGGTGTTGCCGCGCCGGTCATCAGCAAAGATGAAATCGGACTGCTGACCGAGAGCTTTAATTTGATGGTCCAGGACTTGAAGGAAAAAGTCCGCATCAAGGACGCTTTTGATGTGGTGGCCGATGAATTGAAAGAAGTGAACAAAATCAAGGAATCGTTTCAATTGTATATCACCAAGGAAGCCCAGGAACGCTTTGTCGACGCCAACGCCTTGGCGTTGCAATCCGCCGCAGGCAAACGCCACTCCGTGGCGCTGTTGTTCGCCGATTTAACCCAATTGGCGCAGAATGCCACCTCGCAGGAAGCGGCGGGGCTGGCTTCCTCGCTGGATCATTATTTCCGGAAGTATATGTCGACAATTTTTGAATACGAAGGCCAGGTTTATAAATTGACTGAAACCATGTTTGTGGTGGTTTTTGGAATCCCGGCGGCGCATACCGACGATGACCGGCGCGCGATTTTAACCGCGGTCTCCATGCAGAAAACCTTGGCCGAGATTAATAAAGGCCGGGTGCAGCGCAACGAGACCCCGCTGTATATTTCCTCGGCAGTGACCTTGGGGGAAGCGGAAGGCTCCATGCTGACTCCCAAGGGATTTGCGTCCATGGAAGTGATCCGGGATTATTTGTCGTTTACCCAGAAAATGAGCACGCAACCCGTATCCATGGTCATGGTTGCGGGCAATGTTTTTCAAAGGGTGACCAATTTGGTGCGCGGAGAAAAAGTGGAAGAATTGCAAATGCCCGATACCGGGGAGATGCTGGAAGTATACCGGATCACCGGGGCGAAGTTTTAATACGTTATCTAAGGGCGGGGGCGCGTGAACGAAAAAAATTATTATGAGATTTTGGAAGTCTATCCGGCTGCGACCACCGAGGACATTGAAAATTCCTACCGGATGCTGTTGTATAAATATCATCCGGACCATAATCCCGACCGGGCGGATTGGGCCCACCAAATGACCGCCAAGGTGGTGGAAGCTTTCCGGTGTTTATCGGATGCGGAAAAACGCAAATTGCATAATTTTCAAATTTATTGCCCAATGAAGAAACATGCGGCGGAGCGGAAATTTTATTTTTTCCAGAAGAAAAAGAAAAAACAATGGGAAGATGCGCTTTTGCGTTTTAACGCCGGAGTGGCGTTGTTTACCAAACAAAAATCCAAAGCCATGTTGAAATTTCAGGAAGCGGTCGGCATGTGGGCCGGGTTTCCGGAAGCATTGTACAACATCGGCTTATGCTTGGTGGATATGAAAAAATATGTTGAAGCCCGTTCGTATTTTCACCGGGTTCAGGAAATGAACGCGAACGATCAGGAAATCAGGCGCACCATCCGCCGTTTGGATGAATTGAAGGGTTAACCATTTAGAAAGGGAAGGTTGGTTCGAATGTCAAAAATCATCGGTATAGATTTGGGGACGACCAATTCTTGCGGGGCGATTATGCAGGAAAACGAACTGGTGATTATTCCTAATGCCGAAGGCATGCGCACCACCCCCTCGGTTGTCAGCTTTTTAAAAACCGGGGAATGGGTCGTAGGCGAGCCTGCCAAACGCCAGGAAGTGATTAATCCGGAATCGACGGTTTTTTCCGTCAAACGGTTCATGGGATTGAAATTAACCGATCCGGCCGTGCAAAAAGACCGGGAATTGGTTCCGTATCAACTGGTCACTTCGGCCAACGGCGATGTCCGCGTCCGGATCCGCAACCGCGATTATTCGCCGCCGGAAATTTCCGCCATGATTTTGGCGAAAATGAAACGGGATGCCGAGAATTTCCTGGGGGAAGTGGTGGAGAAGGCCGTCATCACCTGTCCGGCCTATTTTAATGACAGCCAGCGCCAGGCCACCAAAGATGCGGGTAAAATTGCCGGGTTGGATGTTTTGCGCATTATCAATGAACCGACGGCCGCTTCTTTGGCAGCCGGGTTTGACCGTAAAACCAAACGCAAAATTGCCGTTTACGACTTGGGCGGCGGGACGTTTGATTTGAGCATTCTGGAATTGGGCAATGGCGTGTTTGAAGTCAAAGCCACCTGCGGCGATACCCATTTGGGCGGTGATGACTTTGATCAGCGCGTGATTGAATGGCTGATCAATGATTTTATGAGCAAAGAGAACATTGATTTGCGCAAAGACCGGATTGCGCTGCAGCGGTTGAAGGAAGTGGCGGAGAAAGCCAAATGCGAATTGTCCGAGAAACCATTGGCGGAAATAACCCTGCCGTTTATTGCTTCGGATTCATCAGGCCCCAAACACTTGGCAGCCAAACTGACGCGGCCAAAATTGGAAGAGCTGACCAAGGATTTGGTGGACGCTACGTTGCTCCCCTGCGAGCAGGCGTTGCATGATTCGGGTTTGCGCGCCAATGACATTGATGAAGTGGTCTTGGTCGGCGGCATGACCCGCATGCCTAGGGTTCGCGAAGTGGTCCGGCACATGTTCGGCAAAGATCCGTTCCCGGGAGTCAATCCCGATGAATCCGTGGCAGCCGGCGCAGCCATTCAAGCTTCGGTGCTGAAGGGCAATATCCGGGATATTCTGCTGCTGGATGTAACGCCGTTCTCATTGGGCATCCGCACCGAGGGCGGCATGTTTTCGAAAATTGTGGAAAAAAACTCCACCATTCCGATCCGCAAGAGCGAGATTTTCTCGACCGCCAAGGACAATCAGACATTTGTCCGTATTCAAGTCTATCAGGGCGAAAAACCCATGGCCGCGGACAACAAACTGATCGGTACGTTTGATTTGGTCGGCATTCCTCCGGCCCCCCGCGAGATACCTCAGATTGAAGTGGCGTTTGATGTGGATGCCAACGGCATCGTGCGCGTGTCGGCCACGGATTTGGCCACGGGCAAAGAACAGGCCATTAAGATCACACCCAATTCAGGGCTGTCGCAGGCTGAAATTTCCCAATATTCCCAGGAACAATCCACGGCGAAAAATCGGCCTGCGGATTCCGGGGATGCCAGGGGCGGGAAAAAAGGCGAATACACTCAGGCCGCCAAGCCTGAAGGCCCCGAGGATGCAGGTGAAGTCAAGAAAAACGAAAAGAAAAAAGGGCTGTTCGGATTGTTCGGAAGCTAAAAGCGCAAACGATTCCACTAGGCTTAGGGAGGAAGTTCCATGGCAACTAAAAAAGGCCATCGTATCGGCGAAATGTTGATGGACGAAGAGATTATCACCAAAGATCAACTTCAGGAATGCCTGCAGGAACAAAAGGTTACCGGAGAAAAAGTCGGCGAAGTCATGGTCCGCAAGGGCTATGTTACCCATGAGGTGCTTTACGCCTTTTTGGGCAATCAATTCGGCATTCCCTACATGCCGCTCAATGAAATGCAAAATATTTCTCAAGCGGTTTTGAAGCTTTTGCCTGAGCAGTTAATGCGTTCACAGCATGTTATTCCCGTTACGAAAAAGGGGAATACTTTAATTTTGGCGCTGGCCGATCCCAGCAATGTTTTCGTTACCGACGACATCAAATTATCCACGCATTGTGATTTGGATTTGCGGTTGACGTCGGAAAAGGAAATCAAAACCGCGTTGGATAAGTATTTTGGATTTAAAGAGGAAGATGCGGGTGAATTGGTGAAAGCGTCAAGCAAGGATGATTCTTTTGGCGCGGTGCCTTCGGTACCGGGTATGAATGCGGGGGGCATGCAGCACGCTTCAATGCCGTCCGCCGGGTCAGCGCCCTCCGTGCCCTCGATGGCTACGTCCGCAGCTTCGGCGGCGGCAGCGTATCCGGAAACATCTTCCTCCGGAAGTTCAGCCATTCCCACGGCTTCGGCCATGGGCGGCGATACTCCGGTATTGAATTTTTTAACCAGTGTGTTGGTGGAAGCCACCAAGGTGGGAGCCACGGATGTGCATTTTGAACCCTATGAACGGTCGTTCCGCATTCGCTGGCGCATTGACGGCATACTTCAGGAAGTCCAGTCTCCTCCGCGTACGTTGGCTTCCGCTTTGGCCGCGAAAATAAAAACCATGGCTGAAATGGATCCCAATGAGAAACGCACGGCCCAGCAAGGCCGCTTAAAGTTGAAAATTCCCGGCAAGGAAGTTTCCATGCTGATCATGATTGCGCCTACGCTTTGGGGCGAAAAAATTGTGATGCGCATTTTGAATGCCGAAACACCGATTGTGGATTTGGACAAAGTGGGCATGGAGCCCAATCAATTGCAGATTTTCCGCCAGCAATTGCAGCTTCCCAGCGGTATGATTTTGATCGTAGGGCCCAAGGGCAGCGGGAAAACCACAACGGCGTATGCCACCTTGAATGCTTTGAATCATCCTACAAAAAATGTTTCTTCCGTGGATGAGCCCGTGGATTATTCGCTCTCCGGGGTTAATCAGGTAGTAGTTATCGAGAAACGCGGTTTTACATATGCCAACGGCGTGCGCGCCATGCTCGAGCAGGATTCGGATGTTTTGCTGGTGGGGGAAATGCATGATATTGAAACCGCGCGGTTGGTTTTGGACGCGGTGCCGACGGGTCACTTGATTATTTCCACCCTGCACGCCAACGATACCCTGGGCGCCATTCAGTATTTGATCAATATGGGCGTGGAACCGTATCTGCTGGGTTCAAGCCTGAATCTTTTGGTCAATCAACGTTTGGTGCGCATCATCTGTCCGAAATGCAAAGAAAGCTATGAAGCAACGGCGGATATTGCCAAACGTTTCGGACCTCAGGCTGCGGGTAAAAAAGTGGTTCTGTACCGCGGCAAAGGCTGTGAGAATTGTTCGAAAACCGGGTATCGCGGACGGGTTTCGGTTTTTGAAGTGCTGCCTGTGACGGATAATGTGCGCGAGGCGATTATTGCCAAAGCGCCTACCGTGGTTTTGAAAAAAGCCATGGCGGATGTTCCGGGGTTCGTTTCCATGAAAGCCCAATTGGAAGCCAAAGCGCTGGCGGGCATAACCTCGTACGAGGAATTGCTCCGCGTGGCCGGCTGAGCTAAACTGCTTCCTGAACCCCTGCCTACGTTTCAAGGTGAAGCGAAGGCGGGGGTTTTTTTATAGCTGTCGTTTGCTGCAGGGATGGAATTTTGCAGGGAACGGTTTGAAACCGTTCCCTACGCAGGCATGATAAAGGCGGGTTTATTATTTTGATGCAAAAACATTGGCTGGTCAAACCAGCGCCGGAGCCTGAAATTGTGGCTGCATTGTCGCAGGCACTGGACGTGCTTCCTTTAACTGCGTCCATTTTAATTAACCGCGGCTTAGGTGACTTCGAAACTGCAAAGTTTTTTTTAGATCCTGCGGGCACACGGTTGATAAATTACCGGGAGCTGCCTGGTGTTTTGCAGGCTGGGGAACTTTTGGCCCAAGCCATTCGCGAGCGTGTTGGGATAGCGGTTTTTGGTGATTATGATGTGGATGGCATTACCGCTACGGCGGTCATGGCTGAATTCATTCGCGATCGCGGCGGCGTGGTTCAGATCCTGCTCCCGGACCGGCTTAACGACGGATACGGTTTGAACATCAAATGCCTGGATGCCTTGCAGGAACAAAACGTAAAATATTTGGTGACCGTGGATTGCGGTATTACGGCGGTTGAAGAAGTGCGGGAAGCGCGCCGGCGGGGCTTGACCGTCATTGTGACCGATCACCACGAACCGGGTTCGGTTTTACCTGAAGCGCATGCCGTGGTTGATCCGAAAGTTACCGGACCTGAAGCGTTTCGCGCCTTGGCTGGGGTGGGCGTGGCGTTGCAGGTTATTCGCGCGGCCGCGCATGCTTTGGGTGAGGAAAATCATGAGCCGTTGCGGAAATACTTGGACTTGGTGGCCTTGGGCACGGTGGCCGATGTGGTCCCCTTGCTGGGTGAAAATCGTACTTTAACCCGGGCCGGATTGGCGGTTATTAACCGCGGCGGCCGTCCGGGATTAAGCGCTTTGATTAAAGCTGCCGGTTTGGAAAAAGGCGGGTTGACCTCGCAAGATTTGGCGTTTAAATTGGCGCCGCGCCTGAATGCTGCCGGAAGAATCGGCGATGCCCGGCAGAGTTACGAATTGTTGATGACTCAATCAGAACCTACTGCGGAGAATTTAGCCGGTCAATTGAATCAATTGAATTCACAGCGTCAAATCATGGAACAAACGGTTATTGCGGAAGCTTTGGAGCAAATGGAGGCCTGGGATCCTCTGCCGCAGGTTTTGGTGGTGGCGGCTCCGCATTGGCCCTTGGGTGTTTTAGGGTTGGCTGCATCCAAACTTTGCGAGCGCCATCATCGTCCCAGTTTTGTTTTGGCGCAGCACGAGGGATTCTGGCGGGGATCGGGACGCAGTGTGGCGGGATTTCCCCTGCACGCGGTTTTGGATTCCATGGCGCCGCTTCTGTGCAAATGGGGCGGGCATGAAATGGCGGTCGGCGTGACCCTGATCTCGGATAATTTAAACGCGTTCCGGGATGCCATGCTGCAGGCGGCTCAACAACGGCTGACCGAAGAACATTTGGCGCCCCTGATCCATATCGATGCCCAGGTGACTTTGGGAGATCTGACCCCGCGTTTTTGCCGGGAAATCAAGCGTCTGGAACCTTTTGGATTTCAAAACAGCCGACCCTTGCTGGCGGCTTCCCAGGTTTGGCTGGCCTCTCCGCCCAGGGTAGTGGGGGAACGGCATTTGAAATTGAAAATAACCGACGGTAAGAACCGTACCCTGGATGTGATTGGATTCGGCTGGGGTGAACGCGCCCAGGATTTGGACATTGCAAATCCACTGGATATTGCGGGGCATTTGATGGAAAATACCTGGAACGGGTCTACGACGCTGCAGTTGGAACTGAAAGATATGCGGGTGTTTTGATTATTTACGCAGTTGCGTTTGGATTAATGATTGTCATTTCGAGCGAAGCGAGAAATCTAATTCGCACGTTCCTTTTTAGATTTCTCGCCGCCATAGCTCCTCGAAATGACATAGTATTATTATTCGGGAGGATTTTATGTCCAAAGTTTTCATTTACGATACAACGCTGCGTGACGGCTCCCAGTCCGAGGAAATCGAATTTTCCGTGGAAGATAAAGTCGCCATTGCGCACATGCTGGATCAAAAAGTGGATTTCATTGAAGGGGGATACCCGGCCCATACCAATGCCAAGGATTTGGAATTTTACCGGCGCATGAAAAAAGAACCTTTAAGCCATGCGATGCTGGTGGCGTTTGGGAGCACCCGCCGCGCCAAATACAAAGTGGAGCAGGATCCCTCGCTGCAAACGCTGTTGGACGCCGGGACCCCGGCCGTGGCCATCGTGGGGAAAACCTGGGATTTGCATGTCCGGGACGTACTGCGGATTTCCTTGGAAGAAAATTTAAAAATGATCCGGGAAAGTGTTGCGTATCTAAAATTAAAAAAGCGCAAAGTGCTTTTTGATTCCGAACATTTTTTTGATGCGTACCGCGTCAATCCGGAATATGCGCTTCAGGTTTTGCGCGCGGCGGATGAAGCAGGGGCGGATTGGATCGTGCTGTGCGATACCAACGGCGGCACGCTGCCCGAGGATATCCGGCGCACGGTGGAAATCATCCGTCCCACGGTGCGCACTCCGCTGGGTATTCACGCCCACAATGACAGTGAATTGGCGGTGGCCAACTCGTTGGCAGCCGTTGCCGGCGGGGTCTCCATGGTCCAGGGAACGGTAAATGGCTACGGGGAACGCTGCGGCAATGCCAATTTGTGTTCGGTCATCCCTACGCTCCAATTGAAAATGGGGAAAACCTGCATGCCTCCGGCGCAACTTAAACAAATAACCTCGTTGTCGCACAGTGTTTCGGAAATTGCCAATGTTCCGCCCCGCGAGTTCAATGCCTATGTGGGGTACAATGCCTTTGCCCATAAAGGCGGTTTGCATGTGGATGCGGTGCGGAAAAATCCCGTTTCCTATGAACATATTCAGCCGCAAACCGTAGGCAATGAACGCCGCATTATTATTTCCGAGCAGGCGGGAATCGCCTCGGTGCTTTTTAAAGCCGGGCAAATGGGCGTTAAATTGGAACCGGGTTCCGAGGAAGCCAAACAGATCATTGAAAGGTTAAAGACTCTCGAGCATGCGGGGTATAAGTTTGAAGGAGCGGATGCCAGCTTTCGCCTGCTGATGGAGCGCAGCTTGCGGAAGCACAAGCCCTATTTTGAACTCTGCGGTTTTCGGGTCAGCGTTGAACACCGGGACGATAAATTAATTTCCGAAGCCACCATCAAAGTCACGGTGCAGGGAAAACAAATTCATACCGCAGCCGAAGGCGACGGACCGGTCAATGCCTTGGACAGTGCGTTGCGCAAAGCCTTGGAACCATATTTTCCGGCTTTGAAAAAAGTTCACTTGGTGGATTTTAAAGTCCGTGTCTTGGATTCCAAAGCCGGCACGGATGCGAAGGTGCGGGTTTTTATAGAAAGTCAGGATGAGAAAAAAACCTGGGGAACGGTCGGCGTATCCACCAACATCATCGAGGCTTCCTGGGAAGCCCTGGTGGATTCCATTGAATTCAAACTCCATTCGGACCGGAGTTGGAAATAAGAGGAGAAGATTCATGTTTGAAGTTGTGGTGGAACAAGAAATATCCGCCGGGCATCAATTGCGCGGTTATCAGGGGAAATGCGAGAATTGCCACGGGCACAATTGGCAAGTCCGGCTGGAAGTGCTTACTCCGGTCTTGGATGCATTGGGGTTGGCCATTGATTTTGGCATTCTAAAGAGCGTATTGAAGGGGATCTTGGAAAGCTACGATCACCGCATGCTCAATGAACTCCCGGAATTCGCTGCGCAAAATCCGACTTCGGAAAATCTGGCCAAAGTCATTTACGGCCGGGCCAAAGCCGATCTGGCCCGGATTCAACCTGTTGTAACCATCAAATGCGTGGTGGTTTGGGAATCGCCGCGCGCTTTTGTGCGTTACTATGAGTAATGTGCAGGGGTTTCTCCAGGAACTTTTCACCAGTATACAGGGAGAAGGCACCTGGATCGGTCACCGTCAGATTTTTTTGCGCCTGGCGGGTTGCCGGGAAACTTGTGCGTTTTGCGATACTCCGCAGAGCCGTCCACCCCGCCCGAAATCCTGGCAGGTTCAGTTTCCCAATATAGCTTCCGTTCCCTTAAGCATGGCCAATCCGGTTACGGCGCCGGAGGTAGTGCCGTTGTTATGGAATTTTTGGCTGACATACGGCCCTTTTCATAGTTTGGCCATCACCGGCGGCGAACCTTTGGAGCAGGCGGATTATTTAAAAGCTCTTCTGCAGGAATTAAGGCGCCAGCGGTGGCCTTCGCCGATTTTATTGGAAACCAACGGCCACTTGCCGTTGGGTATAAAAAAAGTGAAACGGCATCTGGATTTTATTTCCGCGGATATCAAATTGAAATCCGCTTGCGGCAAACCCACAGCCTGGGATCAACACGAGGCGTTTTTAAGGCACGCCCGTTCCGTGGACGGATGCGTTAAAGTGGTGGTGGTGCCGAAAACTTCGGCCGTGGAAATCGTTCAAGCTGCGCGTTTGATCCGCCAATGCGTTCCGCGCTGGGACTTCATTATTCAACCTGCCACCGGGGTGGCATGGAAAAAAACACCGGCGCGTTTGCAACTCGAAGCCCTGCTGCAAGCCGCGGCCCATGTGCATCCTGCCGTGCGTTTGATTCCGCAAATCCATCCCATGTTGGGGTGGGCCTAGGTATGGTTCTGACCCCGGCGCTTGTGGGAATCACCTCGACAATCCCCATTGAAGTTTTATATGCGGCGAAGATCAAACCCGTGGATTTAAACAACCGGTTTATCACCGCGCCTTTTCCGCAAACTTTTCTGGATGAAGCGGAGCGCGACGGCTTGCCCCGCAATACCTGTTCCTGGGTCAAGGGGCTTTATACCACCATTTTGCAATCCGGAATTAAAACCGTCATCGGGGTGGTACAGGGCGATTGCACCCATCTGCATGCCATGCTCGAGGCGCTGCTTCCGGACCGTGCTGATTTTGTTTCTTTTGCTTTCCCGTATGATAAAAACCGCTATCTGTTGCGTTTTGAAATTGAAAAAATGATGGAGGTGTTCGGCGTCCAATGGGATGCGGTCAAGGCGGCGAAAAAACGCCTGGATTTTATCCGGGTGCTGGCGCATGAACTGGATCGCAGGACTTGGCAAAGCAATGTGCTCTCCGGACGCGATAATTTTAATGTTTTAATCAATTGTTCGGATTTTAAAAGCGATCCGGATCAATTCCAGGCGGAATTGGAAAGCCTGCTGGTCACGCCCAAGCCCCCGTATCCGCAAAGCATGCTGCGTTTGGGACTCATCGGCGTGCCGGCCATCTATTCTGATTTGTTTGAATTTGTGGAAACCATGGATGCCCGCGTGGTATTTAACGAGATTCCCCGGCAATTTGCCATGCCCAATTACAGCGGAGATGTCCTGGAACAATATTTGTCCTACACGTATCCCTACAGTATTTTTGGACGGATCGCGGATATTGCCGAACAAACCATGGTCCGGCGTTTGGATGGTTACATCCATTACGTGCAATCGTTTTGCCATCATCAAATTGAAGACATGACTTTCCGCAAGCATTTGCATTTGCCGATTTTGACCTTGGAAGGCGACCGGCCCGGCCCCCTGGACGGACGCTCGCGTACCCGGGTGGAAGCGTTTTTAGAAATGTTGCGAAGCCAACAATCCAAATCTTAGGAGTGTGCCCATGCGTGCCGACGGACGACAGAACAATCAGATAAGACCCCTGACGATCACCCGGAATTACCTGAAAGACGTGGAAGGGGCCGTATTGATTGAAACCGGAAATACCAAAGTGCTTTGCACGGCCACGGTGCAGGAAGACGTGCCGCCTTTTTTGCGCAACAAAGGCCAGGGATGGGTGACGGCCGAGTACGGCATGTTGCCGCGTTCTTCGCAGCAGCGCATTCAGCGCGAGGGCGTCAAGGGGAAGAGTGGGCGTACCCAGGAAATTCAACGCTTGATCGGCCGCTCTCTGCGCGTGGTTACCGACATGACGAAATTGGGCGAAAGGACCCTGCTGATTGACTGTGACGTCATTCAAGCCGACGGCGGCACGCGCACCGCGGCCATTACCGGGGCCTTCATTGCCATGGTGGATGCCTGCCGCTGGCTGCAATCCAAAAAAATGCTGGGCGCGCTGCCGTTTAAGGATTATGTGGCCGCGGTTTCCATCGGCCATGTCCGCAACGAGTTGTTGTTGGATTTGGCCTATGTTGAAGACAGCCAAGCCGAAGTGGATATGAATGTTATCATGACCGGTTCGGGAAAATTAATTGAAGTTCAGGGCACGGCTGAAAAAGATCCGTTTACCCGGGAACAGTTGAACGCCATGCTGGATTTGGCCCAGGCCGGAATTCAAACTTTGATTCAGGCGCAGAAAAACCTATTAGGGGATATTTCTAAATAAAATGATATTGACCTTAATCGCGGCTACCCGCAATAAACATAAACTTAAAGAAATTTCCAAACTCATGCGCGGAACCGGCATCCGCTTGCGGTCATTGGACGATTATCCGCCCATCCCCGACGTGGTGGAAAACGGCCGGACCTTGGAAGCCAATGCCATTAAGAAAGCTGAGGCGGTTTCCAAAGCCTTTGGCCAACCCGCGCTGTCGGATGATTCCGGTTTATTTGTACCTGCGTTGCAGGGGAAGCCCGGAGTACGTTCCGCCCGGTATGCCGGACCGGAATGCAATTATGCAGCCAATAACGTCAAATTGCTTAAGGCCATGAAATCTCTGAGCGGTTCCAAGCGCAAAGCGTATTTTGCCACGACCATGGCTTTGGCTTGGCCGGGGGAAAAGACCGTCATTCGTACCGGGACGCTTTCGGGGAAAATTATCACTGAAAATCGCGGGAGAAATGGGTTTGGTTATGATCCGGTGTTTGTTCCCGCCGGATACGGCAAAACCTTGGCTGAAATGACGCCAAAACAGAAAAATCAAATCAGCCACCGCTCACGCGCTTTGGCCAAAGTCGCGGTTTACCTAAGAAATACGCTTGAAAAAAAGCGGGTAAAGGGATAAAACATATATCCTTGAGCAATGGAAAATTGAGCAAATAGATCGCAGCCGAATGATGCCTGGTTCGGCTGCTGCGATTTTCGCTTTAGCGAAAATCATCGGGGCGTAGCGCAGCTGGCTAGCGCACCTGCTTTGGGAGCAGGGGGCCGGAGGTTCAAATCCTCTCGCCCCGACCAAATTTTTTCGCACAGCGAAAAAATTGGGGAAATCGAGAGTTGAAAGGCGAAAGTTGCCTAATTCCCGATTTCGGTCAATTTTCGACTATCGACTATCGACTATCGAGTTAGGATTTTTTTTAAGCGTAGAGGTATTTAAAACCATGAAAATAATTTCAGGCTCAATATCCTTGGATGAGATCAAATGCATGGCCACAGCCTCATTTGGCGACATGGTTAAAGCTGTCGTGGATATTGAAAAAGGGCTCTTGGCCCTGGATGCCGAACTCCATTCTGATTTGGAAGCCCAGTTGTTGCAGGATGGTTCAATCCAAAAAAACCTTTGGGGCATAAATTTATATCCGGAATTGCCCAATGCTGAGTTTGTAGAATTTGATTCCATGATCAATGTGCGCCCATCGGGAAATAACCGGAGCCGGGGTGTGGAAGATGCTGCCACGCGTCAAAAGATTATGGACATCGTTAACCGAAAAGTTCAAGCATGAGTGCGCAACACCCTGAACTTGCTGCAGGACGCTGGGGGCAGATGTCCCTTATTGAGCAAATGGCTAATATCGGCAGTGAAGTGGAGCGTACCTTGAATTGGAAAGCCCAATCCAATATTCCTTACAGCCAAAAAGCTTTCGAAAGGGCCTTGGAACTTTTTGATCTAACTCTGGGTGATGGTAGAAATCTAACCAGGTTGAAAGAGATCGCTCGTGCCCGCGAAGTTTTTGCGGATTTTTTTTTAGGTGCTGGTTTGTTTGTTAGCACGGAAGCATCCTGGAAAAAGTATTTTTTACAGTTCGCAGTGGCTGCCCGCCGGGGAAAGTAAACAGGCCAATTAAGCAACGAGAGTTGAAAGTTGCTTGGCTCACTAGCGCTCACCACGTCCCAGTAGCTCAGTTGGATTAGAGCAACGGATTTCTAATCCGTTGGCCGCAGGTTCGAGTCCTGCCTGGGACACCAGTTTTTCGCTCTGCGAAAAACAGAGCAGGGGAGAGGCGAGAGGTGAAAGGGGATAAAGACATCCGATCCCCTGCGGTCACCTTTCAACTTTCACCTTTCTGATTTTATCTTTGAATTGTCGCGTTTTTATTGCATCGTTACGTTTGCACCAGCCTAAAGCCTTCTGGTTTGTCCTAAACAAGCCCGAAGGCTTTTTTATTTTACGCTGAATTCGCTCCCCGGCAGGCCCACACCAGCCTTTTCTTCACTTTTTTCGTCTCACTATCTCTAAAACACACAAGATTTAACACTCGCCATTTAACGCTATTTTCAGCCCATTATTTGTCAATCCGCTGGTTTTACCAATCCGGCATAGTGGCCATTAAATGAAAAATACCGAAAAAAATCAACTCGCGCCAAAAGTATCTCTGCTTTCCGGAAGAGATGCTACCCGCCGTTTATTCGCCTTGATATTTCTTCGAACCTATGGCCGTATGTGGGTGAGAACACCGGTTGTGGTGTTCGAAGGGGGAGTGGGGGAAATGTTCCCCCACGCTCGGGGGGTGCTCAGCGAACAAAAGTGAGCGCCGAAGGGGGGCTTGCCCCCATAGCGGAAGTGCTCCGTAGGAGCACTATGAGCGGAGGTGAAACCAAATGAAAGATAGCCTGTTAAACCAAATCATGGCACTAAAAAATGCATCTTCGGCTGACTTGCGCCAAAAGTATACCGAGCTGCACGAAGGTAAAGCTACGCCCATCAATAATAAAACATATCTCTGGCGGCGCATCGCCTATCGCTTGCAGGAACTGGAATATGGTGGCCTTTCGGAAAAAGCGCAGGGCAAGGTGGCTGAGCTTATTCAGGAGTACGATCCAATTAATAATCAAGTCAACAGGCCGGTTAGTTCATCGAACCGGGGAAGCCAAACTAGAAAGTTACGGGACCGGCGGCTACCCATTCCTGGAACCACAATACTCAAAAAGTATAAAGACGTACGGATTGAAGTAAAGGTTTTGGACAAAGGTTTTGAATACCGGGGTAAGCGGTATGCCTCGCTTTCGGCCATTGCCGAGGAAATCACCGGTGCGCATTGGAACGGATATTTATTT
>JAGVPM010000049.1 GCA_020052235.1 Candidatus Goldiibacteriota bacterium | reverse complement strand
TTTCCGTGACGCAGCATCCCCTCACCCCCTCCATGTACTTTGCCCGCCTTCCGGACCTGTTCAAACCCCGCGTGATTCCCGCGCAGGCGTTTCCACCAGCATGATGCCCTCCAAGGCCCGGCGGCGGGCTTGGCGTAATTTTTTGATCCATTCCAACTCAGGCGCTCCGGGCCGGGCCAGGCGCGTGGGATGAACCCGGCCCTCCTCCGGATGGCTGCCGCGGGCATCCGTCAAATGCTCCAACTTTTCCAACACCTCAATCACCGACACCCGGCGAAAATCCATGGCCGGCACAAACGCCGGATCGTTTTCCCGGGAAACCCGCACCAGGTATCCCAGTTTACTCAGTTCATCCAGCATGGAAACCGTATGCCGCACGGGCACGTGCTGCTGGCGCGACAAAGCCTCCGCGGTCCAGGGGGCGCCGCCCTCGGTGAAGCGCAGGTAGATCTCGCGCAGCAGGCCCCACGCCATTTCGAGCCGGGCTAAAAAACTTAATTCGCCGCATTTGCGTTCGCGCCTGAATGCCTGAACGTTTTGCAGGGCAAACGTCAGCTCGGCGCCGAACAAAACAATTACCCAGGAAATATAAATCCACACCAGCATCAGGGGAAGCTGCGCGAATGTGCCGTAGATGGCGTTGTAACGCGCCACTCCCACTTGAAACGTAATATAGAACCACTGCGTCAGCTGCCACACGGTGCCGGTTATGATTCCGGCAAAAATTGCCGGGGCCAGGCGCACTTTGGTATTGGGTAAAAATTTGAATAAAAAAATCAAAACAAACCATACGGCCGCAAAGGGAACCAAACGCAGCAACAGCACCACCACCGGCCCCAATCCCGGCTGAAACTTCAGCCAAGCGACAATGGTCATGCTTTTCAAGGTCGCCGTGACGGACAGGGCCAGCAATAAGAAAACCGGAGTTATCATCATCAGCGCCAGATAATCGGAAAATTTCCGGAAATAAGACCGCTGGACGGTGATGCCCCAAATATCATTGAAGGAATTTTCTATGTTGTCCAACACCAACACGATGCTCAAAATCAGCAAAACCAAGCCCACCGCGCCCAAGGAGCCCACGTTGACCTTGTCGATATAATGCATCAGCTGCAAAACCGTCTCCTGGGAACCCACAGCCACCCGCTCCAGGATCACGGGCTCCAACCGCCGCTGCACCCCCATGCCTTTCAAAATCGAAAACATGAACGCCAGCAAGGGAACAATGGAGAGCATGGTGGAATAGGTCAGGGCGCTGGCGCGGAGCATGAGCCGGTCCTTGAAAAACCGCTCGATCACCAGTAAAAAAACCTGTACGGTTTGCAGCAGCGATTTGCGCGCTTGGGTAAGTTCCGAAAAATCAAACCGCCAGACATCCTCGGTAAAAAATTTCAGCCAATGTTCCCGGCGCGAAGTGATCCGGGGCGGAGTTTCCGTATTTGACATAATGCACACCTGAAATAAAATTTATTTAAACAACTACAAGCCTAAATAATCGGCCTATTTTTAGTTCGTCACCCCGGTGAAAACCGGGGTCCAAAAAACAAATTTTATATTCCTGGATACCGGCTTCCGCCGGTATGACGGCAATACACTAAAGTCGAATTACTAATTCAAAGGTGAATCAGGTTGATACAACCGGTAATCCACTAAAAACTTTTTCAGCCGTTCCCGGCTTTGCCCGTCGGAATCTAAAAATTGCACACCCACCAGGTAGTTTCCCAATCCCGTGGCCGTACACCGGGCTACGCGCGCCAGCACGTTCACCCCAACGCATTCCGCGGCGCTGAAATCCGGCACATCCGCATCGTTGAGCTTGCGGCTCTCCCGGGGAATATACAATGTTATCATGACAATCTGCCCCTTGAGCAGCGACTGCCGGCTGCGCATGGCCAGTCCGCCGGAACCTAAATCTTCGGCCAAGTGAGTTTCGCTGGGCGATACCTTGTCCTTGGATAAGCATTGATAGCTGACGCGCAGTTTAACGGGCTTACGCGGAAAACGCCGGCGTTCGGCTTCGGTTTCCCCTTGATAAGCTTTCACAGTGCGCTCCTTCCTTATCCGGCATGCTCCCGCCGATGCGGTTTACTTTTTTTTCGCAACCGGTTTCGCTTTGTCCGGTATTGGTGCAATAACCGGCGCTTTAATTTGCGGAATATCTTTAATCGCCAGCCACTGGCCTTTTTCCCAGGTCCAGCCGCCTTGGGGCATTTCCAGTTGCATGGCCGCAATGTCACCGGCCAAAACCCACGCGGGAATCGCATTCATGCGGAACACATACGGGTGTGAAGCGCCGCCGCCCTTCAAGGTAAAACTCAACCAACGCCCGGCGGCTTTGTCACCCCAGGCCAGGACCGCGGTTTGGCCGTCCAGTTCCTGCGCGGCTTTCAATTGCAGCACCAACACATTGGGACGTTTGCCGCTGTCCGGTTTGGATGCCAAACGCAGCGTCATTTCCCCGCGCGCAGGCGCCACGATCACTTGCTCGCCTTGCCCCGTGACCGTTACCCCAACCGGCTCCACGGATTTCACCCCGTCGGCCGGCGACACTGTGCCCGCACCCGCGCCCTGGCTGATGCCGTACTTGGATTGGCGCCCCCAAAAATAGGCCAATTGGCCGAGTTGGAGCGGACGCTGCAGGGCCGCCGCGGCGGCCGTGTCCGGCGAAAGCGTTTCCGCGCGCGGACCCAGCAGCACACTGCCTCCCTTCACGGCCATGGGAACGAATTGACTCAACAAATATTCCGAGACCGCATACTGCCGGAGCTCGGATGGAATGGAGCCGATTTGATTTTCCACACCCGCGCCCCAAACCACGGTTTTTACCCGGGCATCGGCTATGTTTTGCACTGCATCCAACTGTTGCTGGAAAGTCGCCAGCGAAGCGGTCAGCAAAGCAGGCACCACCGGACGGCGCTGCACCAGGAAATACAATAATGGTTGATTGGAAAAATCATAAAACGTTTCCGTTGTACCTACCTGCCCGTCGAGAAAGCCCGCCAATTCTTCCAGGGACTTGGCTTGTTCCGCGGGAATATACGTGTTGCCCAAACCGGGCAATTTGGATTTGACCAACCCCTCGGTGGCCACCAAATTTTTAGTTCCGAAATTTCCCGCCAGTTCCGGCAGCGCGGGACTGAGCGCCGAAGGGATAAACGCCCACAGCACGATTCCGCCCAAGGCCGCGTTGCGCACCCAGGAACTTTGCAGGGACCAGCGGAACACAAAATAAGCGCCCAACAGCGCGCAAACCGGCAACGCTTCCTGTAAAAATTCCAAATGCCCGCGCTGGATAAAACGCATCCAGAGCAGGAAAATCAACACAGTCAGCAACAACACATTCCAGGGCAAGCCGCGCTCTTTGGTTTTGGGGATCGCTACGGCCACGGTCCAGGCGCCCAAGATCATCAATACCGGCGGCAAGGCAAAAAGCAAAACCGTAGCCAACGCGGGATTTGCGCCCCAGGCAGGCAACGCTGCGCCGAACACAGGCTGGTAGTGCGACACCACCCAGCTGAAATTCGCAAAATAATCACCCAAACTTCCGCTCATGCCGAGATACAACCACCACGGCAGCATGCCCAACAGCAGCGCCGCCGCGTAAACCACGATCCCCAGCCACCGGCGTTTGCTGACCGCCGGGCCGAAGAGCGCATAAGCGGCCAGCAATACAACATGCCCGGCCACGGCCATGATCCCGGCCGTAAACGACGCAATGACCGCCAACACCGTGACCACTCCCGAACCGATTAAAAATACCCAGCGCTCGCGCTGCAAATACAGGAAGGTAAAAATAAAGCCGGCGTATGTGAATAAAAAACGGGTTTCCGCCACCATGCCCAGCTTCCCGCTCAACAAGGCCACCATCAGCACCAGCACCCACATCCAGGGTAAACAAAAAATACCCAGATAATAGATTCCCAATACCCCCAGCGGAATCAGCCAGGCGGTCAACAGCCGCAAGCCTTCGGCCGTGTTGCCAAACCACCCCAAGGCGGCCAGCCCCGTGACCGCGTCGGACAAAAATCCGTGCCGGAATAAAATTTCTTTAAACGGCAGGCGTCCCATCAGGACCGCCTGGGCGCTCGCCAAGGTTTCGCCTTCGCGTAAAAAATCCAGCGGACCGGCCAGCAAATTTTTGCCCAAGGCCGTCCCTGCCGGGACATAGGCGGCACTGATTAAAATCAAGGGAATGGCCGCGATCAGCATCAAGGCCCGGAAAAGTTCCTCCCAGGCCGGCTGGGTTTCCACGGGACGGTGCGTCAGTTTTAAAAGCGCCAGCACCAAAATAACCGGCATGGCCGCACCGGAAACCATGCCCAAAATCATTGGCACGGCCCCTAAACGAAATCCTCCGGCGATTGCGTTGTTCTGCCAATACCCGGCCCAACTCATGCTCTGCAGCGGCAACAAAGCCAGGGGCAATGCGCTTAAAGCCACGGCCTGGAAAATTTGATTAAAGGTATGCTTGGTATAAAGACGGCCCAGCAGGCTTGACACTCCCAGGGCCGCCATCCAAACGCCCAGGCCAATCAGGATGGGAAACCACAAGCCCAAAATCTCCGAGTGCGCGAATCTGGGCAGGGATTGCACGTACCATCCCAACCCTGCGCCCAAAACCATGACCGCGCCATGGGTGAACAAACTCGAGGGGGAATAGTCGCTCTCCGTGGGAAAGGCAAAAAATATTTTCCGCTTATCCTTGCGCTCCACGGCCGCGAGCAGGATAAATCCGGCGCTCATCACCAGAAAAAAGACAAACAACCAGCAACATGCGGGGCGGCCTTGCAGGATATATGTCACTTGAGGAAGAAAAACCACGAACGGAACCGCGGCGCGCTTTAAAGCCGCGGGCACCGGCAAAGGAGCAATCAGGCATTGCACCTGGGCCAATCCCACCCAGGCCCAATAACCGCCCACAGCCCCCAGCGCACCGCCTGCAAGGATTAAAACCGCCAAAGTGGATTGGGATGAGTTTACCAGCCCCAAGGTCATGGGACCCACGACACCGTGGGCATCGCACAGGCTGTTTGCCCAAGAAAGGCCCCAGGCCATCATGGCGCCTGCGCCTGCGAGCATACCTCCGAACACGGCCAAAACCCGGACCAGCATGGCCGATTCTTGAGTTGCGTTTTCCCTTACGGTTGAAAATTCCATGTCGCCTCTCCCCCTTTTGTGTAGTGTTTCTTAAATAGCTTTACATTTGTCATTGCGAGCAAAGCGAAGCAATCTCGCTTTTTCGGAGCGTTCAGAGCTTAAATCAGATTGCTTCGCCGCAAAAACGCTTCTCGCAATGACAATCAAATGTAAAGAAGCGTTAGACTCACTACATTAGCATAGTCGACACTGAAAATTTTTCCGCAACCGAAACTGCTTATCGTCACATTATTATATGTATATACACTTTCGGCCAATTATAGCATGAGATTAAACGCTTTTTCACATGCGATCCCGCTTACGCGTGCGCTGCCATCCAATTCGGACCCCAGGCCGCCTCCACTGCCAAATCCACGTTCAATCCGTGAACTTGGTTCATCAGCCGGACCACGGTCTTTTTTAATTCGGGCATTTCGGCCTCCGGGCCTTCAAACGCCAATTCATCATGCACTTGCAAAATCATGCGCGATTTCATCTTTTGTTTTTCCAATTCATCCTGGATCCGGATCATGGCCACTTTAATCAAATCCGCGGCCGACCCTTGGATGGGCGTATTGATGGCCATGCGCTCGGCGGCTTCCCGGATATTCCGGTTGGCCGACCCGATGTCGGGAATCGCCCGGCGGCGGCCGAGGATGGTGGTGACGTATCCGTCGCGGCGCGCGGCTGCAATAATCCCGTCCAGATAAACGCGCACCCCCGGATACCGCAGGTAAAAATGATCAATGAACTCTTTGCCCCGCCCGGGAGAAATTCCCAATTGGCGCGCCAGTCCGTAGGGGCTCACCCCGTAGGCAATGCCGAAATTGCAGGTCTTGGCCTGCCGCCGCATTTCCGTCGTTACCCCGGCCAAGGGAACATGGAATAATTCCGAGGCCGTGGCACTGTGAATATCCACTCCATTTTTAAAATCCTCCAGCATCTGCGCATCGCCGGAAAGATGCGCCAAAAGCCGCAGCTCGATTTGCGAATAGTCCGCCGAAAGCAGAGCGGAACCGTTGTGTTCGGGCACAAAAGCCCGGCGCAGCTCGCGCCCCAGTTCCGTGCGGATGGGAATGTTTTGCAAATTGGGGTCCGAGGAAGACAGGCGCCCCGTGGCCGCCCCCACCTGATGAAACGTGGTGTGCAGCCGCAAGTCCTCCGGGTCCACCAGCGAGGGCAGCACGTCCAGGTACGTGGATTTTAATTTTTGCAGCTGACGGTACTCCAGGATCAATCCCGGCAAGGGATGTTCGGCTGCCAGCATCTCCAGCACGTCCACGCCGGTCGAGTGCCCGGTTTTGGTTTTTTTGCCCCGGGACAAATGCAAGCGGTCAAACAGCACCTCGGCCAATTGCTGCGTGGAGCGGATGTTGAACTCCACCCCGGCTTGCTGTTGGATGTCTTTTTCCAAATTTTCCATTTGCAAACCCAAACGGCCGGCCATTTCATTGAGCGTCAGGCAATCAATGGAAACCCCCGTAGCTTCCAAAGACGCCAACACGGGCAGCAGCGGCAATTCCACGTCCCGGTAGACGCTCCCGGCTTGAACGCTCTTCAGGCGGTTGGCCAGGGTGCGGGCCAGCAACAGCATGGCGCACGCCAAAAAAGCCGGATGATCTTCCGGCGGCGGACCGCCCAAAAGGCGGCCCACAAAATCGCCGGAACGATTGACCGGCAAATCCAGTAGATGCGCGGCCAGGTGCAAGTCCTCATACGGCCCGGCCCACTTCAGCCCTGCGCGCAGCAAGGTTGCCATGATGGGTTTTAAATCATACCCCACCTTGGCAATGCCTGCATCCGTGAGCAGCGGCACCCAGTCTTTGCCTGCTTTAATGGTTTCGATCAAACTTTCGTTGGTCAATGGAATCAATACGGCCTCGCGCAGCGAAGCTGCCAAAGCCACGCCCCCGGGCACCAAGTCCACGGCCACTAATTTATTTTCACGCGCGGCCTTAACCACATCGGCCAAGGCTGCCTGATCCGACAACCCCTTGACCCACTCGGCCTGGGGCGCTTCCACCCCGGTTTGCGGCAAAGAGATCAGCAAGCGCTTGAAACCAAACTCCGCCAGCAAATTCATGGCCGCGGACGGCACCTCGGCCGGAAGTTGTGTTTTCCAAGTTGCCGGAATCTCGGCCCGGGTTTGAATGCTCAGCAGTTGTTTGGATAAAATAGCCTGATCGCGGTATGTTTTTAAATTATCCCGCAGCTTGGGTTTTGTGATTTTATCCGCAGACGCCAGCACGTTCTCCAGCGTGCCATGCGCGCGGATCAGCTCCAGGGCGGTTTTCCCGCCAATGCCCGGCACGCCGGGAATATTGTCCGAAGCATCGCCCATCAATGCGAGCACATCCACCACCTGATCGGGACGCACGCCGGAATGGCGCTCCACCCCAGCGGCATCCAACAACTCATTTTCGCCTTTGCCCCCGCGTATGGGACGCAACACCGATACTTGCGGCCCCACCAGCTGGAACATGTCCTTATCGGTGGTGAAAAGCAAAGCTTCTATGTTGCTTTCGTGCGCCTGTACGGACAGGGATCCCATCAAGTCATCGGCTTCAAGCCCCGGTTGTTCAAAAGCCTGAAATCCGAAAGCCCGGACCAGTTCTTTGATCAGCGGCAATTGCAGGCGCAAATCCTCGGGCATGGCTTGACGGTGAGCCTTATACTCGGGGTACATTTGGTGGCGGTGCGTGGCTTCTGGGGTATCGAACACCACCACGCCGTAGGTGGGTTTCATATCCTTCCAAATATTCAACAGCATGGAGGCAAAGCCGTACACCGCATTAACCGGGCGCCCCTTGGGGTCGGTCAAGGGTTTGATGGCGTAAAACGCCCGGTAGATATGGGCGTGCCCGTCAATGATGAGCAATTTATCCAACATGAGGTTCTCCTATGCGCACCAAACACGCGACGGTTTCCACATGATACGTGTGCGGAAATAAGTCCACCGGCTGCGCTGATTTCAACGCGTACCCGCGGGGAAACATCAGGGCCAAGTCGCGGGCCAGCGTGACGGGATTGCAGGATACGTACACGATGCGTTTCGGCCGCCAGCGCAGTATCACGTCAATCACGGAACGGTCGCAGCCTTTGCGCGGCGGGTCCACCACCACCACGTCCGGCTTCACGCCTTTGGCGCGCAGCTGGGCCGCCCCGGCGGAAGCATCGGCCGCGATAAATTCCACATTGTTCATATTATTCAATTGGGCATTGGCGCGGGCATCCTCAATGGCCAGGCGGACGGATTCGACCCCCACCACCCAGCGCGCTTGCCGCGCCAATTCCAGGGTCAGCCACCCCACGCCGCAAAAAAGGTCCAGCACGGTTTCTTTTCCCGTGAGCGCCGCAGCTTCCAAAACCACGCCGGCCAAGGCCGGCATTTGAAAAGGATTGACCTGAAAAAACGACTCGGCTGAGATCCGGTATTTCAGCCCGCGCAATTGTTCGAAGAAAAATGCGCGGCCAAACAGCGTGCGGTACTCGGAACTTAAAATCACATTGGTTTTGGCCGGATTGACGTTTTGCAGCACCCCCACCAGCTCGGGAATGCGTTGGCGCAGCTCCGCGGCCCATTCGGATAAACGCGGCAGCTCGCGCTCGCGGGTGACCAAAATGGCCAAAGCCTCGTGCGTGTTGGCCCCCAGGCGTATGACCAGGTGCCGCACCTGGCCTTGATCGGAAATTTCATTATACCCGGTGTAGCCGAATTGCTTAATCAAAGCGCGCGCTTCGCGAAAAATTTTATTTCCCAACGCAGGCTGATTCGGGCACTCTTCGACAGGCACCACGCTGTGCGTGTGTTTGGCGTAAAACCCCGCCGTCACTCCCCCGGAACCCTGTTGAAACGGAATTTGAATTTTATGCCTGTAACCGGCCTGCGGCGAAGCCTTCAGCGTGGGATTGACGGTCACGGTTTTGAGGTGCCCGATATGCACCAGGGCATTTTCCACAAAAATCCGTTTGGCTTCCAACTGTTCGCCGTACTCCAGCGCCTCCCAGGTGCACCCGCCGCAGGCGGAAGCATGGGAACAAAACGGTTGCACCCGTTTGTCCGAAGGTTTGATTAACTCAACAATTTCACCGCGTGCGAATTTGGATTTCACTTGGGTCAAACGCACGCGGACCGTGTCCCCCGGCAGGGCTTCAGGCACGAATACCACCATGCCTTCATGCTTGGCAATGCCTTCGCTGCCGTAGGCCAGCGCGTAGATTGTAAGGCTTACTTCCTGATCAAGGGTCAACGAACTTCCGGAAGACATGCGCTGGAAGGATTCTCCTTTGTTTAAACAAGGTATGTCAAAAGCCGAAGCTTACCGAAAATCATTTTATTACTTTAGTGCCATATCTGCGTTTTGGAAAAAGATTGTCATTTCGAGCGCAGCGAGAAATCTAATTCACGTGTTTTTTAGATTTCTCGTCGCTAAAGCTCCTCGAAATGACAGTATGACATAATGCGCTTGGGCCATTCATGGCTCAAGCTCCTCGCGCAGGAGTTGGTTGACTTTCTGCGGATTGGCTTGCCCGCGCGAAACTTTCATGATCTGCCCCACCAAGAAACCCAGGGTAGCCGCTTTTCCGCCCCGGTATTCAGCCACCGGACCCGGGTTGGCTGCCAGCACGTCCATTACGATTTTCTTCAAACTATCAACATCGGAAATCTGTGCCAGCCCCAGGCGTTTCACCACCACCTGCGGTGCTTCGCCTTTTTCCGCCATTTCCGCAAACACCTGCTTGCCCAGCTTGCCGGACAATTCTCCGGATTCAATCAACTTCACCAGGGCATTGAGCTGTCCGGGTTTGACCGGCGATTCGGCAATGGTCTTGCCCTCGACATTCAACCGGCCCAGCAATTCCACGGTCAGCCAATTGCAAACCGCTTTGGGATTCGTGCCCATGGCCGCGGCTTCGAAATATTCCGCCAACTCGGATGTGGCGGTCAAAACTCCGGCATCGTATTCATTTAACCCATACTGTGTTTGAAAACGCACGCGTTTGGCTTGCGGCAATTCAGGCAGCGTCTCGCGCACGGTTTCCACCATGTCCGCGGTCAGCAAAATCATCGGCAAATCCGGCTCGGGGAAATAGCGGTAATCGTGCGCCTCTTCCTTGCTGCGCATGGAGCGGGTCACGCCTTTTTCCGCGTCCCAGGCCCGCGTTTCCTGCACCACGCGCCCGCCCTCGTTCAACAGGCGGATCTGGCGCTTGGCTTCGTACTCCACCCCGGCGCGCACGTTTTTAAACGAGTTCATATTTTTCAATTCAGCCTTGGTGCCCAGCGCGGCCTGTCCCAGGGGGCGCACGGAAATGTTCGCGTCGCAGCGCAATGAACCTTCTTCCATGTTGCAGTCGGAAATTTTGGAAAATTCCAAAATTTCCTTCAAGCCCGTCAGGTACAGATACGCTTCCTCCGGGGTGCGCAAATCCGGCTCGCTCACAATTTCAATCAAGGGCACGCCGGTGCGGTTGTAGTCGGCCAGCGAACTGGTCGCATTGCCGATTTGCCCGCCCTGCCCCGCATGCAGCAGCTTGCCCGCGTCTTCTTCCATGTGCACGCGGGTGATGCCGATGCGGCGGACCGCGCCGTTCGGGCTTGTGATATCCAAATAACCGTTTTTGGCCAAGGGCATATCGAATTGGGAAATTTGGTAAGCTTTCGGCGAGTCCAGATAAAAATAATTTTTCCGGTCAAACTTGGTATGTTCGGCCAGCTCGCAATTCAAAGCCAGCGCCGCGCGAATGGCAAGATTGAGCACCTCGCGGTTTAAAACCGGCAAGGTTCCTGGCAGCCCCAAGCATACGGGACACACCTGGGTGTTCGGCTCAGCGCCAAACTGCGTGGAGCAGCCGCAGAATATTTTGGACCGGGTGGCCAGTTCCACGTGAACTTCCAACCCGACCACAATTTCATAATCAATGCTCATACCGCACTCTCGACCTCGTTGAATTAAACTCCCCCTTCCCCCTCTTTAATAAAGAGAGGGACCGAGGGGGCGTTGTTACTTCTTCTCGCTGTCTTTAATCTTCGCTTCCCACTGATCGCCGTCCAAACGCTGCAACGGGCTCTCCACGAACGTTTTAATGTCGTATCCCTGGGGATCGATTTCCTCGGAATTGCAGACCGGGCAGGCCAGGCGGATTTCCAAATCACCGGTATCCGGCTGATTGAAACGCGTCATCGCGCCCTGTTCATTAAACTCCCAAATCTCCACAGGTTCGTAATACGTGATCAAAGACTGAAACCTCGTCCGATTACCGCATTGCTTGCAAATCATGATAAAGCCTCCTGAATTAATACCCCTCGCCGGGGTGTGATTTCCTATAACACCGGCCGGCGTTTGTGCCAGCCGGTTTGTGCCTGATACGCGTGAGCTGCCTGCAGCAGCTTGGCTTCCGCAAAGGCCGGTCCGATGATCTGCAAACCCATTGGCAACCCTTGCGATGTGAACCCGCAGGGCACGGACAAACCGGGCAGACCCGCCAGGTTCACGGAAATGGTATAGATATCGGACAAGTACATGGTCAGCGGATCATCCATGCGTTCGCCCAACTTAAATGCCGGTGTCGGGGACGTTGGGGTTAAAATCAAATCGCATTGTTTCAAGGCGGCGTTAAAATCACGCTGAATCAGCGTCCGCACTTGCAGCGCTTTTTTATAATACGCGTCATAGTATCCGGCTGAAAGCGCGTAAGTGCCGAGCATGATGCGGCGCTTCACTTCCGGGCCAAACCCTTGCGCGCGCGTGGCGCCGTACATGGCCAGCAAATGTCCGCCTTCGCCCCGCAAGCCGTACTGCACGCCGTCATAGCGCGCCAGATTGGACGAAGCTTCGGCCGTGGCCACCAGGTAGTACGCGGCCAGGCAATACTCGGTATGCGGCAGCGATACTTCCACAAACTCCGCACCGGCGGCGCGCCAAACCTGCTTGGCTGTTTCAAGGGCCGCACGCACTTCCGGGTCCAGCCCTTCACCGTAATATTCTTTCGGCAGCCCGACCTTCAATCCTTTCAAACCGCCGCTCAATTGCGCGCGATAATCCGGCACGTCTATTTCCGCGCTGGTCGAATCGCGTTCATCATGCCCGGAGATCACGGACATGAGCAGCGCGGCGTCCTCGGCCGAGTAGGCAAACGGCCCGATCTGATCAAGCGAGCTGGCAAATGCCATCAACCCGTAACGCGATACGCGCCCGTAGGTGGGCTTGAATCCCATAACCCCGCAGAGTGCCGCGGGCTGGCGGATCGATCCGCCGGTGTCCGACCCGAGCGCCAGCGGAGTTATCCCGGCAGCCACGGCCGCAGCCGAACCCCCGGAGGACCCGCCCACCACATACGCCGGATTCCACGGATTAAACGTAGGATGAAACGCCGAATTCTCGCACGACGACCCCATGGCGAACTCGTCCATGTTGGCCTTGCCCATCAGCACCGCACCGGCGGCTTTCAGCCTTTCCACCACCGTGGCATTATACGGCGGTTTCCAGCCGTCCAAAATTTTTGACGCGCAGGTCGTGGAAAAATTTTTCGTGCATAAATTGTCCTTCAGCGTTATTGGCACGCCGGCCAACGGGCCCAACACTTCACCGGCTGCGCGCTTGCGGTCCACCTCGCGGGCTGCGGCCAAGCTGCCTGCCTCATCCACGGCCAGAAAAATTTTCAATTGGGGGTTCAGCGCGCGGATGCGGTCCAAGACGGCGCGGCAGAGATCCTCAGCCTTGAGTTCTCCGCGCACTACGCGTTCCCGTATATCAACAGCGCTAAGGGTTGAATACTCCATACAACTTTCCTTCGTTACTCAATAATCCGCGGAACCCGGAAACATCCGCCGGATGGATCAGGTGCCTCGGCCAATACTTCATCACGGTCCAAAGAAGGCGTCACCACATCCTCGCGCCAAACATCCTGCAACGGCAAGGCATGCGAGGTTTGCGGCACGCCGGTGGTATCCAGCTGGTTGAGCTTGTGCACATACTCGAGGATCTTTTCCAGCTGCCCCGCGTACGTGTCCTGTTCAACTCCGGTCAGATTTAAATTGGCCAAGCGTGCGATTTTTTGCACTGTTTCGCGCGTAATCTCCGGCATGAAACGCCACCTTCTTCGAAAGTGCGCTTACTATATCATAGGCGCCTAGGCCTGGCAAGCTGTACCAATCCTTAGTGCATAAATTTTAAAAGCCTTTAAAATTAAACCAGGACTGATTTTGCACGATTTTTGCTTCAGGCGGGCTTTGCAGGAGCGTATTGCAATACGCCCCTGCGTGTCCGGCACCTTTTTTTTCGATAATTTCGTGGTGATTTTTTCCGGCAGAGGCAGACTATTTCCAATAAAAAAGGACGGGCTTCAATGCCCGTCCTTTTTTATTGAAGTTAAAATTATTTTTTAGAATTACTCGGTTGCTTCACCCGTTCGGCACGGGGGTCTTTTTCCTGGTTTGCGTTGTCCTGATTTTTATTTTGATCACTGTTTGCATTTGGGGTAGGCGATACGTTTTGCTTGGAATTATTTGCCGGGTTGCTGTTAGGTTGAGAATAATTGCGCTTGTCATTGCCGTAACCACGGTCATGATCCTCTGGAGATTCGTTTTCTTTTTGATAACCTCCCGTGTTACGCGGCTTATTGTCATTGCCGTAACCACGATCATGGTCCGCCGGAGATTCGTTTTCCTTTTGATAACCTCCCGTGTTACGCGGCCCTTGGTCATTACGGTATTCGGATTCTGATCCGTGCCGCGGATGTTCAGGAACATTGATATTGTCCGTATCCCGGGAATGATCGCGTCCTTGGTATGTTTCGTGATGTTCGGGCTCACGGACCGGAGCTTGATTATAATTTTGTTTATATTTTTGGTGTCCATGCTGATGCCGTTCTTCATCGTAACTATTTCCTGAACGATACCCAGGGACATTGACGTTGTCCAAGTCTTGGGTTGGGCGGCTGCCACGGACTCTATCTTCGCGCAGATCCTGAGCCTGTTCCAATTGCCGCGCATCTGTCCGGCGCTTTTCTTCGCTCCAAAGCGGCGCGACCCAGCGCCCGCCCCGGTCATAATTCCCATGGCGGTAGGAATTTCTGTCTTTTAAGCGGATCGTTTTACCGGCGTAATACCTGCCGTCATTGTCCCAATAACCCCGGACCCAAAATTCATCAAGTTGGGAACGTTGCCAGCGGCCGGGAAGCCAGCGGCCTTCGTTATTCCATTCTCCCGCAATCCAAAGATAATCCGGTTTTGTTTCCGGTCGCCAATATCCCTCCACCCAGCCATCCGGCCCCCAATACCCCGGCTCCCACAACATGCCGGTTGCAGCCCTAGCCAGCGGCTCCCAGAAACCTTCAATCCAAAGGCCGTCCCGATTCCAGTGCCCTTCAATCCAGGAATACCCGGTCCTGCGGCCGGGCCGCCAGCGCCCTTCGATCCAACGGCGGCCATACCAATGCCCTGGCGCCCAAACCATGCCCCGCCGACTTTTTGCGGGCCGCCAAAATCCCGGAACATAAATTTCACCATGCCAGCGCCCGTCAGTCCAGACAAACCCCACTTTGGACCGTACCCGCCAAAACCCGGGAGCGGCGGATTCGTCGCCTAAGGAAGCTGGTTCCACACGGACATAATTATTGCCGGGAGATGTTTCGGTCCCCCAGCTAACCAAGCCGGCGTCCGTTTCAACGCTGCCTCCGCCATTGCCCACGCTTACACTTGCTCGTCCCGTGTTAATTTGGACACTGGTGGCAAAAACCTAATTCGCCATAACCAGAGCCAGTACCGCGATTATACTTATCCTGATATCATTGCTGTCCAAATTAGCCGAACTGAAATTGGACTTGTTTGATCCCCAGGTTCGGCTGAGCTGAAGGTTTGTACGGATTATTCAACCAGTCCCA
>JAGVPM010000099.1 GCA_020052235.1 Candidatus Goldiibacteriota bacterium | reverse complement strand
TCCCCCTGTCGGGTGTGTAAAGGACTTCGCGGTAGGAACAGGCATGCCTGTTCCCTACAACGTCACCTTCAAGCAAGTGCGCCCTGCCGGGCGCACAAAAATTAAGCCGGGGTTCATGCGAACCCCGGCTTGTCAATTTCCCGGCCATTGACCAAAAAAGATGCTTACAATGAAAACTGCAGGCTCAACCCGGCCAAGATGCGCCAATCAGCCGTCGGGGCATACACCGGACGGTCTTCTTTTTTCTCCAAGGGAATCGAGTACGCAAACTTGGCCTTGAGCGGCCCGGCATGCAAGCGGATACCCGGCACCAAGGACATGGTCCGGCCGCCTGAATTATCCAAAAGAGTTCCATCGTACGTGGCCGCTCCGTAATTCTCGCCGACCAACTCCGCGTGCAGCGAGAGCACATCCCCAGCCGGTATTTCCAAGCCCACCGCGTAGTGGGTGGCATCGCCGGGGTTCAACTTGATCCCCTGATCCACCACCACCTGATTCGTCGCTGCATCAAACCGCGCGCCTTCCACACTATACTCGCCGCGATATTTGAAGCCCACATTGGCATTGATTTTCAGCACCATCGCATCAATACCCGCTGCCACAAAGGGCATGGCATTGAGGCCTTCGCCCAGGAGCTTCTTGGGATCCCCGGTGGGAAAAGTCATATCCAATCCCGCCCCCAAACTGACCACCGGCAAAGAAAGCCCGGTTTTAACCATCAAACCCACATCGCCCATGCCCGAATAATTTTTATCTTCCGGGTTGTTGATTTTATCGTCGACCGTGTTTTTTGCAGTACCGTACGGAATCGTAACTTTAGCCTCCAAGATGGGCAAGCCTACGCGCACGAATACCGGAATATCGCTCATGGTCTGCTTGACTTCGGAAAACCCCGTCTTCTGAAAGCTGGTGTATGCATAATCATAGTTCGCCCCAACTTCAATGCCCGCCAAACCCGTGACATTGGATGCTTGTTCAAACGAGATCGGTTCGGCACCCACGGCCACGGTCATCCCTAAACTTACCATGCACAAAACGCTTGCGATTTTTTTATTCATGCAGACACCTCCGGATGAATTTATAAAATTTTAACGTTATCTCACCTGCGACGCAAGCTAAAAATCACATCTTGCCCGCACTCACCGATGTCATTTCGAGGAGAGAAACGACGAGAAATCTCAAAGAGGCATGTGAATTGGATTTCTCGCTCCGCTCGAAATGACAATCATTTTCCAAAACGCATCTCCAGTGCTATAATAATCCATGCAAACATCCCCCTTACATTCACGGACGAGGTTAACCCCGGTCGTTTTTATTGCTTGCTTAACCCTGCCCGGCTGCGCCCTGGCCTTTTGGATGCAGCAGCAAGGTTGGGACTTGGGCTGGAACCAAACCGGACGGACGGCGCTGATCCTCTACAGTCTGGGGTTCATTCCCGCCTTGGCTGCTTTGCTCACGCTCATCTTTGCCCCCGGCGCCTTAACTTGGCCGCCCCGCTGCTTGCGCACCTTGGGCAAGCCCGTTTATCTGCTTGCGGCGTGGACACTGCTGCCTTTTTTAGGCCTGCTGGCGGCAGCCATCAGCGTTTTATTTCATGGCGCTGCCTGGGATCTGTCTCTATTGTCTCTGCATCACGACTTAGCCTTGCGCTGGCCGGACAATGCTGCCCGGCTTGCAATGTATCCACCGCCGGCATGGGCGGTCTGGCTGTTCTCCTTGGTGCTGAGCCCGATTATTTTTTTCGTGCCTGCTTGGGTGGAAGAATGGGGCTGGCGGGGATTCGGATTTCAGTGGCTGCGGCCCCGCGGTTTTTGGTTCTGCGCCTTGAGTTTGGGCGGGTTAAGCTGGCTGGCCAAAGCGCCGTTTATTTTTTACGGTTATATGTATCCCTGGCATCCCTGGCTGGGTTTGCTGGTCGGGTTGGGGTTTCAACTGGGCATCAGTATTGTCTGCACTTGGCTGCGTGAAGCATCCGGCGGCCTGTGGGCTCCGGCACTGGCGCGGGCTACCTTATTCGGTGCCGCCGCCATACCGCTTTCCTTCACCGCAGACTATGACCCGCTTTGGACGCACCTGCAAGGCTTGGCCGGGGTAGGACTGCTGGCGCTGTTTGCACTCGGACTTTACGGCTACTCCAGATACGCATCTTCCCGCATAAGGTAATTCTGCACATAATCCCGCACCGCGTCTTCCAAAGGCATGAACGTACCGGCATAGCCTGCGTTTTTTAATTTTTGAATATCGGCTTCGGTCCGGTATTGATACCGGTCGCGTAAAATTTCCGGCATTTCAATGAACTCAATTTTCTTGGGCCGGTTCATGGCCGTGAATACGGCATTGACCAAATCCTTCCAAGTGCGCGCCTGCCCGGTCCCGACATTGAAAATGCCGTTCACCTTCGGGTGCTCCAACAGCCATCCCATGACTTCGGTCACATCCTTGACATATACAAAATCCCGGACCTGTTCGCCGTCTGCATATTCCTGGCGGCAGGACTTAAACAGCTGCACCTTGCCCGCGGCTTGTATTTGCCCGAAAGCCTTGTGCACCACGCTGCGCATGTCCCCTTTGTGGTACTCATTGGGCCCAAAGACATTGAAAAATTTCAAGCCCGCCATGTTCTTGGCATAGCCGTTTTTAAGCGCCCACACATCCAACAGCTGCTTGGAATAACCGTACATGTTTAGGGGTTTTTGCCGCAGGCTCGAGGCATCATCGTCGGCATATCCCCGGGACCCGTCGCCGTACGTGGCCGCGGAACTGGCGTAAATAAACCGCAGCTCTTTTTTTAAGGACCATTCGGCCAAGGTTTGGGTATACCGGTAATTATTCTCCATGAGGTAATGCGCGTCGCGCTCGGTGGTGGCGCTGCATGCGCCCATGTGCACCACGGCGTCAATGCCATCCGGCAGCCGGTTGGTTTCCACGCGCTGCAAAAATTCCTTATGGTCCAAGTATTCGGCATACTTGCGGTTCACCAAATTTTTCCATTTGTCCGAGGTATCCAGGGCATCCACGACCAAAATATCCTCATGCCCCATTTGGTTGAGTTTCCAAACAAACGCGCTGCCGATAAATCCGGCGCCTCCGGTAACCACGATCATGGCCGTTCTCCTTGGGTTCTCTTAATTGGAATGCTGCTTGATCTTGTTCTCACGTATCTGGCGGGTAATTTGTTCTGCAAACGCCGGCAGGGGCAGGATCATGTCGGCCGCCCCGAGTTCAATGGCTGACTTGGGCATTCCGAACACCACGCTGGTGGCTTCATCCTGAACCAACACACGCCCCCCGGCGTCTTTTACTTTTTTAGCCCCGGCCGCGCCGTCGTGGCCCATGCCGGTCAATACCACGGCCAGGCAATTTTGTCCGTAAATATCCGCCGCGGTTTCCAGGGTAATGTCCGCCGCCGGACGCACGCTGTGACGCGTCGGTTCCTGGTTCAGGCGAATCACTTCCTGGTCGCCTTCCCGCACCACTTCCATATGATAATTGCCGGGCGCAAAATAAACCTGGCCCGCCAAAATGACATCTCCGTCCTCAGCCTCTTTGACCTTCAACTCGCTGGCCGAGTCCATGCGCTCGGCCAGGGACTTGGTAAACCCCTGGGACATATGCTGAACGATCAATATTGCCGCGGGCAGATCTCCCGGCAGCTTGGGAATAATCTCATACAAGGCGCGCGGTCCTCCCGTGGAGCTGGCGATCACCACCACCTGCCGCTCAATTGCCAAACGCCGTGAAGTCGCCCTGGCCGGAGCTTTGGCCAATTTTTCGACTTCAACGAAAGACAGCCGACGCACATCGACTTGGGCCGCCATGCGGACTTTATTGACCAATTCCACCGCAACTTTTTGCAGATCCAAACTGATGGGTCCGGAGGGTTTGCATACGAAGTCCACCGCGCCGTATTCCAGGGCCTTCATGGTGGTTACGCCCCCGGTTTCGGTGTAGGCGGAAAGCATCACCACCGGGGTGGGGCACTCGCTCATAATATAGCCCAGCGTCTGCAACCCTTCCAGACGGGGCATTTCTATGTCCATGGTAATTACATCAGGCTGATAATCGGTAACCTTCTTAATGGCATCCAAACCATCGCGCGCCGTGGCCACCACTTCCAGGTCCTCGGCGTCATTGAGGATATGACTGATGGCCTTGCGCATGAAAGCCGAATCGTCCACAACCAAAACTCGTATCGTCCGCTGGGCATCCATGGTCGCAAGGCCGCTGGGGAGTTTACTTGGCTAACGCGCGTTCCACCGCTTCCAAAACACGGGGCGGTTGGAACGGTTTGATAATAAAATCCTTAGCACCGGCGGCGATGGCTTCAATGACCATGGCTTGCTGGCCCATGGCGCTGCACATGAGGATCACCGCGTTGGGGTCGACCTTCATAATCTCCTTCACTGCTTCAATACCGTTGACCTCGGGCATGATGATGTCCATGGTCGTTAAATCCGGCCGCAACTTCTGGTACAACTCAATGGCCTCCCGGCCGTCCTTGGCCTCCCCCACGATCTCATAACTTTGCTGGGACAGAATCCCTTTAATCATGACGCGCATGAAGGCGGCATCATCGGCGATCAATATTCTGGCTGGCATTAGTCACCCTCCTGACTATGGTTCGGCAATGCTTCCTGGGCATTTCCCGGTAAAGCGCCCATGGAAGATTGGTCGATCTGGTGCGCTTCCTGGGTGGTCAAAATTTTATCAAAATTAAGCAAAATAATAATCCGGCCGGGCAACTTTCCCACCCCGGTCAGGTATTCGCCGGCAATGTCGGCGATCATTGGCGGCGGGGGCTCTATGTCGTCCACCGGAAGGCTGATAACTTCGGTGACCGCGTCCACGATTACTCCGATGATTTGGCTTTCCACTTCCACTTCCATGATACGGTGCTGTTCCACCTTGGCATTGATCGGGAGGTCAAAACGGCGCCTCAGGTCCAATACGGGGATCACCTTGCCGCGCAGATTGATCACGCCCTCGATGAAACGCGGCGCCCGCGGAACGCGGGTAATCTCTATCAAACGCAAAATTTCGTGCACCTGATGGATCGGCGCGCCGAATTCCTCGTCCGCCAGCCTGAAAATAACCACTTTGGTCTCATTTTTGATTTGGCGTTCTTCATACATGGTTAAATATCCCTTTCGCCAAACATGGCCGTCCGGATCCGCAAAACACCCGAATCCGCGTAAAATTCCACGGAACGGCCCGAGGTTCCGCACGTGTCTTCACTCACCAGCGGAATGGTATACCGCAGCAGTTCTTCCTTCACCGCAAGGACATTGCGCTGCCCGATGTTCATGTTGCCGCCGATGGCCTTGCCGACAAACGTGAACATGTTGGCGCCGCCAACCACCTTGGCCTGAAACCGGTCCTTGGACACGCCCAATTTATTCAGTTCCGCCAGCATGGTAATCAGGGCCGTATCCGCAAACTTCGCGGCATTGACCTCCTGGCGGTACCGGACCAATTTTGAATCCGGCAGCATGATGTGCGCCATGGCTGCGATTTTTTCCTTGGCATCCCATAAGGTCAAAGCCACGCAGGACCCCAGCCCGAAGGTTACCAGCGAGTCCTGATTACGGGCGATTTTCCAATCCGCCATGCCAACCTTGATCTTATCCGGCATCGATCACCCCGGCAGCTTTTTGTATGGCTTTGATCATCGTATCCAAAGCATCGGCTTCGGGAATTAAAAATATATTTCCGGTCAGCCGGGTTTCCGTTTCGAAAATTTCAGTTTGGATCAAAAGGGCAAACCGCGCATCTTGGGACAGCTCCACCAAAAGCGTGTTTAAAATCGAGGGCATGGTGTCAATGGCCAGCGCGGGCACGGTGGGAATCATTTGCAAATCCAAAAATTTTGCCAAAGCGTTTAAAAACGAACCGGTTAAGATGGTGCCCAATTCCTTCAGGGCCGAAATCCGCATTTCATTGAGCAGCGAAGTTCCTCCGCCCATGGGCTGGCCCATCAATAAATCGGTCAACGCCAGCAAATCGGCGTGTTCAAAGGTTACTAAAATTTTTGCCGGAATATCGCCGTAAACTTTCAGATAAATGCCGGCCACGATCTGTTCGTTGGCATCCACGACCTCAGGGACTTTTTCAATGGGAATAATCATGACCTTGGGGACCGACGTGCCGATGGTGCGTCCCACCATTTGCGACAAGGCCGTGGCTGCGTTGCCCGCGCCAATGTTCCCAAGCTCTTGGAAGGCGTCTTTATAAAATGCGTTAATTTCGCTGGGATCATTCATGCCCGGTTCACTCCCCTTCCAATTCCAGCTTTTGCACGGCTTCAATCACGCTCGTCGGCTGAAAAGGTTTGATAATGAAATCCCGCGCCCCGGCCTGCATGGCTTCAACCACCAAAGCTTGCTGTCCCATGGCGCTGCAAATAATGATCTTGGCTTTGGGGTCCGCTTCCATAATGCGCCTGACCGCCTCGATCCCGCCCATTTCGGGCATGATTAAGTCGATCAGCATGATATCCGGTTTCAATTGCTGATACGTGTCAATGGCCCTTAAGCCGTTTTCAGCTTCGCCTACGATGACATGGCCATGACTCGTCAAAATATTGCGCAACATCATGCGCATAAACGAGGCATCATCCACGATTAAGATTCTAGCCGACACAATCGCGACTCCTCTCTCGACGGCAACCTGCTCCGTTCCGCTTAAATGGCGGCGTCCCCTCGTTCTCCGGTCCGTAATCGTACGGCTTCCTCGACGGGCACCACAAAAATTTTCCCGTCTCCTAGCTGCCCGGTCCTGGACACGGACATAAGAGCCTTTACTATATCCCCTACCTTATCATCGGTCAAAACTATTTCTAACATAACTTGGGGTAAAAATTCAACCACGTAATTACGACTTATTTTTTGTTCCAACTGGGAACGATGAACGCCGAACCCCCGGACCTCGTATACGGTCATGCCCTGGACCCCCTGGCGCAGCAAAGTTTCCTTGACTTTGTCCAGTTTTTTCTCGGGTAAAATGCATTTGATCAGCTTCATAATCGTCCCTTTTAACGGATACTCCGTATATTTTCAGCTCCCGGGGAATAACGGAAGCGGTCCAGCCAGTCCTGTGCCAGGCGCAAATTGTCAGTCGCGGTCATGGCGGCTTCGGTATTTGGGGCCAGCTTGATAAACCGGTCCCAGGCGGCGATGGCTTCATCCCACCAATTGCGCCGAAAATAAATTTGCCCCAGCCGGTCATGCACCTCGATGTGCTTGGGATTAAGCTCCAAGGTCCGGCAATACTCCACTTCCGCTTCCTCCCACAGTTCTTTCCGGAAATAGACTTCACCCAGGTAATAGTGGGCTTCCGGATAATCGGGGTTGAGGGACACGGCGCGCAGCAGCAATTCCAGGGCCTCCTCGGTCCGGTCCATTTTTTTATACATGAGGCCCAGATTGGTGCAGGCCTCGACGTACCCGGGATTAATTTCCAGCGCCTTGCGGTACTCTGCGATGGCCTCTTCGAAACGATCGGTGTTGCGGTAAACATTGGCCAAATCATAGTGCGCCGCGGCATTATGGGGATTGGCGCGGATGTCGGCCTGAAGTTTTTCTATGGCTTCGTTGAAAATGTCCTTTTTCTTCGAGGCCGCGGCCAGGTTTTTTCGCGCGGTTTCGTATCCCGGATCAATCTCCAACGCATGATTGAATTCCTCAATGGCTTTGATGTAAATCCCTTTTTGATAATAAATAACCCCAAGGTTGTTGAACGCCTTGGCATATTGGGGATTCAATTGAATGGCCTGGCGGTATTCCTCCAAGGCGTCGTCGAAACTCCCGATGCTTTTATAGGCCATTCCCAGCGAATTGTGCGCAATGGCATTATCCGTGTCAATGGCCAGTGCTTTTTGATATTCAATAATGGCTTCGTCAAAACGCCCGCGCTCCGCCAGGACCAGGCCTAAGTAAATGAACGCCTCGCTGTCCTGGGCATACGTGGGGGACAAGTCAATGGCGCGCCGGAACTCGCGGACCGCCCCGTCGTAGTTGTTGTGCCGGTAATAGTAAATACCCAGCTGGTAATGCGCGTCCGCAAAATGCGGATTGCTTTTAATGGCTTGTTCAATCTCATTGATGGCTTCCGCCACCTTGCCTTGCTTGTAATACACGATTCCCAATTCATAGTGTCCGCGGACACTGCCCGCTTCTTGATCCAGTACCCGCCTCAGCTGTTCCTCGGCTTCGGGGAAAAGGCCCTGATGCCGGTAAATAATCCCGGCATTGATATAGGCATCGCTAAAATTAGGGTTGAGCTGCAGGGCGTGCTTGAACTCGCCCAAAGCCTGGGACAACAACTTCATTTCAAAATAAACCTCGCCCAAACTATTGTACAATTCCGGGTCCGCCGGGGACACGGCCACGGCCTTGGTGTACTCCTGAACAGCCTCGTTCAGCAAGCCCTTCAAGCGGTAGGCTTTCCCCATTTCCTTATACGCGGCCGCGGGGTCGGAATCCTGAACCGGCATGTTGGTTTCCGGTTTAACCCCGGTGGATTCATCACCGCCCTTGTAATAATCAATCGCCAAATTGGTTGAGGATTGCGCATACCCGGGATTAATTTCAACCGCGCGGGTAAATTCGCGCTCCGCTTCCTGGTTCATGCCTTTATCGCCGTAGGCAAACCCCAAATTATAGTGCGCCACGGCAAATTCCGGATTGATTTTCACAGCCTGGGTGAATTCCTGGATCGCCTGATCGTACAAACCCTTGTTGTAATATACCTCGCCCAGAGTGTTGTGCAAATCGGCGAAATGCGGGGCTTGGTCAATGGCTTTGGTCAAAACCTTCAGAGCGTCATCGAATTTCCCCATGCTTTTATACACCATGCCCAAAGCATTGATGGCAAACAAGTGCGAGGGCGTGGTCTCAATGGCGCGTTGATACTCAAGAATGGAATCTTCATAGCGTCCGGTATAGCGGAAAGCATTGCCCAAATTATAATGGGCATCGGCATCCCCCGGGTACATTTCAATGGCCCGCTGATAAGCCACGATGGCCCGGTCGTAAATGCCGGTATTCTTATTGACGGCCTGGAGATTTTCCATGGCTTGAATAAGATTGGGGTCGATCTCCAACGCCCGTTTAAATTTCTTAATGGCTTCAACATACATGCCTTTGGAATAATAAAACACGCCCAGGTTGTTATGCGCCGAGGCATCGTTTTGGTCAATCCCGTATTCGAATTCCCGAATGGCTTGAGATTCTTCAACTTCGCTCATAAAACCTTCTCCGCACGCGTAGGGAACGGTTTAAAACCGTTCCCTACAAAATTTCAACCCTTGATAAATTTTATATTATTGCGCAAAATCTCATTGCTGGGATCAAGCTCGAGCGAACGTTCCCAGGCCGCCAGGGCTTTTTGGTTCTGCATCTGTTTGTAGTAAATATTTCCGATTTTCAAATACGCCTCGGCATGATGTTCGTCCAGCTTCACCACTTCTTTGAATTCCAAAATCGCTTTGGCAAAATCTCCGTTCCGGTAAAAGAAATTGGCCAAGCCCAAACGCAAGCTCAAATCATTGGGCAGCAATTGCAGCGCCTGTTCATACTCCTTCATGGCGTCTTCGTTTAAATTTTTCTGTTCGTAAATAAACGCCAGCAGTTTATGCATATGGGCGTCGCCGGGGTTAAATTCCAGGACTTTTTTAAACTCCGCCACGGCCTCGTCCCGTTTGCCCAACTGGGCATAGATTTGCCCAAGCATGGTATGCGCCTCGGCATTGACCGGATTGGCTTTTAAAGCCCTTTGGAAAAACTCGGCGGCTTCCTCTAACTTATTCACGCGCAACAACAACGTGCCCAAGTTCATCAAGCCCACGGGATCATCGGAATGCAGGTCCAGGGCGTGCCGGTACGCCGCTTCCGCCTCGGAAAGTTTCCCGAGCTTCATATGCACCCCGGCCAAAATATTATAAATGCCCGCGTGCCGGGGATTAATCTTCAAAGCCGCTTCGTACTCGCTGATCGCCTGCGGATATTGACCCAAACTCTCAAAAATAAACCCCAATTTAAAATGCGCCTCGGACAGATTGGGATTAATTTTCAAAGCCGCTTGGTATTCTTCCTGGGCTTGTTCCATTTTTCCCTGTTTGTAAAAAACGTCCCCTAAATTATTGTGCAGGCCCGAATCCCCGGAATTGATTTCCAAGGCTTTTTTATATTCGGCCACGGCCTCATCCAGGCGGCCCGTGTTGGTAAAAATCAAACCCAGTTTGCAGTGGGCGTTCATATGCGTGGGATTAACCGCCAGAAGCTGATTGTACTCGGAAATGGCTTGATCGTACTTGCCCAAGTTGGAATAAAGCCCGCCCAACTGAAAATGGATCTCGGCGTTTTCAGGGCTCAATTTCAAGGCCTTCTCAAATTCACGGATCGCGTCCTGATACCGCCGCGACAACGTAAATGCAATGCCTAAATTAATGTGATCCTGCGCACTTTCCAAACCCGTCACCTTCCCCGCGGTTATTGAGGTTTTATTGCTTCCGTTTCACGCCGCTGATATATCCGTTCGGACAAATCAATGATTTTATACAAATCCCGGCATTCGTTCAGCAGCACTTCGGTTTTTCCCAAAACCAAATAACCGCCCGGACTCAGTAAAGTATAAAATTGATTTAATAACTGCATTTGCAGCTGGCTCGTGAAATAAATCATCACATTCCGGCATACGATTAAATCAAACGGCCCGGCCGGAAGCGCTCCGGTCAAATCATTGGGTTGAAAGGCAACCACTTCTTTTAACTCATTGGAGACCACCCATTGATCTCCCTGGTGATTAAAAAAACGCTGCCGCCATTCCGGGGCAACTTCCACCAAAGAGCTTTCTTTGTATACACCTTCACGGGCCCGGCTCAAACACGCCTGATCAATGTCCGTGGCTAAAATCGAAACAATTTTCCCGCGGACTTTGTTCTCATAAAACAACATAGCCAGGGAATACGGCTCTTCTCCATTGGCGCAACCCGCGCTCCAAATACGTATGTGGTTGCGTTTTTTTAATTCCGGGACCACTGTATTGCTCAGGGCTTTATACATCACGGCATCGCGGAAAAAATGCGACACGTGAATGGTTAACCGGTCTAAAAGGTGATGATATTCTTCCGGATCCACGCGCAGTATAATATTGTATTCGCGGAATGTTTTAGCTCCGGTAGCACGCATACGGATGGCCAGCCGACGCTTTAAATAATTGGTTTTGTAATATTGACAGTCCAATCCACCGCGTTTGTATACCAATTGAATTAATTGCTCAAGTTGGCGATCATCCTCGACGGTTGGCAGCATGGTGTCTTCTCATATAAGAAAATATTTATAAAACTGTCATTTTCTTTTTTTAAAAATTCCTGGCAAAATTTCACCAATAATATATATCAAAAAAATTATACTATTGTCCGGCCTATTCTTACAATCTCTTTTTTAAGTAACGACTTTTTTTTGTTTTTTTCTAAATGGCTTTTTCAGATTTCACCCCGGATACAATCCTCGGGATATTCTGCCAATCCGTAATTTCGCGCACCTGATCAAACCCGTGGTCCGTAAACAACTGCCGGACTTCCGGTGCCTGATGAATGCCGATTTCACACACAAAAATACCCTGAAATCTCAAAAGGCGCGCTGCAGCCTTAAGCATGTGTTCGATAATCTCCGTTCCCTGTTTGCCGCCAATTAGGGCCAGCCGGGGTTCTTCCAAAACTTCCGGCTGCAATGTTTTTAAATCCGCGTTCGGGATATACGGAGGATTGGAAACTACCAAAGCAAACTTCCCGACATACTTTTTAGGGATGGGTTGATCCGCAGTCCCCAGTAACAAGCGGCAATTTGCGCATTTCAATCGCCGTTTGTTTAAACGCGCCCAGCGTAAGGCTTTTTCCGAGATATCCACCCCATAAACCACGGCTTGCGGATAGCGTTGGGCCAAGGTAAGTGCCAAAATTCCAGAACCCGTGCCTAAATCTGCAATAGCTTCGATATCAGCCGAAGCGTACCGCAACGCTTCGGCCACCAATAACTCAGTTTCTGGCCGGGGAATCAACACCCCAGGGCCTACGCGGAATTCATTTCCGCAAAAAAACTCAGTGCCCAATAAATATTGCAACGGTTCCCGTTGCGCACGCCGTTGGATCAAGGCCCAAAAACGCCGCTGATCTTTGCCCGCAACCAGCATTTCCCGCGAGGTCAACACGCGGCAACGATCCCACTTCAGCGCCTGCGCCAACAACTCCTGCGCCTCGCGCTCCGCATTGTCGATGCCCGCTTGGGCTAAATGTTGCGCTGCCGCAGACAGCCAATGCCCCACAGAGCGCAGCTCGTTATCCTTACCCTTTTTACGATTGACAGATCCCATTTATCGGTTTACCATACCGCCAGTATTCTTGGTCTTTTGGAGGTTTTTTGCATGTCCCACGCAACCATTATCGTGCGCAAACGCCGCCAACCGCTTGCAAATATAATTTCGATTTCCAGCCGCTGCTTGCCCTGGTTTAAACGCGCGTGATTATCAACCTGCGTCCGCATCATATTCTCTGCCGCTTAGGCTTCATGGGCTATGGATACTCCCCCGAATACATACAGGAAATGGACCGCATGGTCAAGATGTTTGAATCAGGACGGGTAAAAACCATTGTACTGCGCCCAGGCTTTGACAACATCTGCCGCACCTGCCCGCATCATGAAGACGAATGCGCCCCGGAGCACCTCGGCCCGCGGGGACTCTCGGCCCAAGAATTCGACCACCGCACGCAACGCGCCCTGAAAGTCAAACTCGGCCACCCGTACCCGCTGCCGGAAATCAACCAACGCATTGCCGCCATGACCCCCGAAGCCTTCGCCGCCATCTGCCTGGGCTGCGAATGGCAGCACCTTGGCGCCTGCGCCCAAGGCCACCTCAAATTTAGGCAGCAGTTTTTTCCGAAGAAGTAATTTCTAAATATCAAACTGTTTGCGAACTCCCAGATTCAACCACGAAGTGCAACACCCTGACGGAAAGCTTCCGCAGGAGTTAAGAACTTCAAGCATTTCATTGGCCGGTTATTCAGCCAACGT
>JAGVPM010000018.1 GCA_020052235.1 Candidatus Goldiibacteriota bacterium | reverse complement strand
GTTGACCGGAGAAGTAATGGTCAGGGTTTGCCCGGAGCCGGTGGCAGCTACGCCAATGTTGGTGCCGTTCACGGTCACATTAGGCCCGGCGGCAATGGAACCAGGCACCGTGGTGTTGGAAGGGAAAGTAAGGTTGATCACGCTTGAACCGGCATATAAAGCGCCCGCGGCCCCGGTGGTAAAGGTAATGGTATAAGTGGAATTCGTATTGACAGTGGTTGGCGCAGGAGAAGCAGTAAGGCCGGTAACGGCCGTGGCCGAAGCAGTGATGGTGTAATTGCCCGACGTTACATTGGTAGGTGCGATGGATGTGTTTACATCCAAGTTTGCAGAGCCTGTGGGAACACTCGGGTTAATGACACCACCGGCCGCGGCTATCACCACAGTAACCGGGGAATTGTTGCCAACACCGACCGGGGTAGTGATGGTTAGGGTTTGTCCTGCTCCCGTGGCGGCCACGGCGATGTCCGTGCCATTCACCGTTACATAGCCCAACCCGGCAGCAATGGAAGCAGGCACTGTGGTGTTAGCAGGGAAAGTAATATTTATCGTATCCACACCCGCACTCAGGCCGCCTGCGGGACCAGTGTTGAAGTCAATAGTATATGCTCCGGCAGTGTTCACGGTTGTGGGAGCGAGTAATACCGTAGCGCTGCTAACATTCGCGTAGGCTTGGGTATAAAATAAAATCACTGCCGCAAGTGACAGAATGGCGGATAATAATTTTTTCGGCATATGTATCCATCCTTTTTGAAATAATTTTTGTAACTGCTAATGCATATTCACCGCAGAGACGCTGAGGACGCAGAAAAAAGCTTGAAAAATTAGGTAGCATTCCTTCGTGGAATTCTCTGCGAATTCTGCGCCTCTGCGGTGAAGCGTATGTTTGATTTATTTATAGTATATCAAGGAAATGCCCGGAATGCTATTTTTTACTTATGGGCTTGGAGTGTTTTCGAACATGCGGGTTGGGAATAGTGGCGTTTAAAAGAACCCGGCGTTGTGCATGGCGTTCGGAAGATGTTTTTCCTGTAAAAATAGGCTTTTTTGTCCACGGGTCCATGTTGGTATAATAAATAATGCCTGCCAAAGTCATGGGTAAAGGAATGAAATCCTGCATCTGTTCCACGCGCAAATTTCGTTTTTGAGCATAATCAGCCATGGCTTGCATATGTTCGCGCCGACTTCCTGGAAAAGAGGCAATAAAATAAGCGGTTAAGTAGGCAGTTTGGCCTGCTTGGCGGCATTTATTTAGGTAAATATCAATAAAGCGGTCAAAACAGTTGAGGCTGGGCTTGCGCATGAGTTTTAAAACCATAGGATCAATATGTTCAGGAGCGACCTTTAGGGCGCCGCTAACATGGTTTCCTTTGACTAAAGTTTCAATATAGCCGTGGTCTTCCAAGGCCAAATCGTAACGAATGCCTGAAGCCACGAAAACGTGTTTTACTCCGGGAATGTTTTTGGCCAGTTTTAAAAGTTCTTTTTGGGCCTGATGCCGGGTATCCAAATATTGACAAATCGCGGGATACAAACAGGAAGGCCGGGAACACTCCCCTTGCGGCCTGCGGCATTGCATTTGATACATATTGGCGCTGGGGCCGCCCAAATCCGTGAGCGTGCCATGGAAACTTTTCAAAGTTGTAAGCGTGCGGATTTCCTTCAGGATGGATTCAGCGCTGCGGGACTGGATCAACTTGCCTTGATGAAATCCCAGGGCGCAAAAAGAACAGCCGCCGAAACAGCCGCGATGGGTTACCACGGAGTTGAGTACCGGGTTTAAGGCAGGCACGGGTTCCGTATAACTCGGGTGCGCCTGACGGGTAAATGGCAGAGCATAAATTGCATCCAGTTCGGACGCGGTGAGGGGTTGGGCCGGGGGATAGACCACCACCTGGCGGTTTCCGTGCGCTTGAATTAAGATTTTTCCGTGTTTCCAATGTTGTTCCTGTTCGGAAAGCAAGGCCGCGTCCAAGAGTTTTTCTTTGGATGCTTGAAGGGCTTCGAAGCCGGGCAAATGCAGCACATTGGTTTCTGCCGGGATTTCGTTGCATACCACCGCAGTCCCGGGAATGCCCTCCAAGGGTTCATGCCGGAAAAGCCGCCAGGCAATTTCCGTCACCGCGGTTTCACCCATGCCGTAAACCAAAATATCGGCTTTGGCATCGAGCAGGATGGACCGGCGCAGTTTGTCTTCCCAATAATCGTAGTGAACCAGACGGCGCAAACTGGCTTCAATGCCGCCTAAGACAGTGGTTAATCCAGGGAAGGCATGCTTGATTAAATTGGTATAAATCAGAGTGGCGCGGTTGGGCCGAAGCCCATAGCAATCACCCGGGGCATACGCATCGTTGCGCCGCAGTTTTTTATTAGCCGTGTAATTGGAGACCATGGAATCCATGGCACCGGCCGTAATGCCGGCAAACAGCCTGGGACGCCCCAGGCCAGTGACGCTTTGCGGGCTTTTCCAATCCGGTTGGGCAATGACACCGACCCGGAAACCGGATTCCACCAAGACGCGGCCAATGATGGCTGTGCCGAAACTCGGATGGTCCACATACGCATCGCCGGTGACCAAGAGCACATCCAGTTCCGGCCAACCCAGGGATTGCATCTCTGCGCGGGACATGGGAAGAAAACGAGGTTGCTTCATGCCAGGGATTGTACCATCGAGCCGCAACCATGGCAATGGCACAATCCGCCTTGACCGGATGCGCAAACTGTACTAACATAACCGCCCAACTTCGAGATTGTGTTATAAGGCGGTTTTTAAGGAATTAGCATTTTTGTCATTTCGAACGAAGTGAGAAATCTGATGAAAGATTTTTCAATAAAAGCAGTGAAGATTTCTCGGCTTTGCCTCGAAATGACAAATGAAAAAACCTTAGGAAATTCAGTTGTGACACAGTTTCTGCATGAAGGGATATGGTATGGCTCTGGACACAGCGCACGTTGCATGGCTCTTGAAGCAGTTAAAGCATCTCTACCCTGATGCCAAGGTCGAACTGGATTATCGCAATGCCTTTGAATTGGCGGTGGCTACGGTCCTTTCCGCCCAGTGTACGGATGTGCGGGTGAACAAAATCACGCCGGCGTTATTTCGGAAATTCCCGGATGCGGCGGCCATGGCCAAGGCGTTTTTACCTGAACTCGAAGCCATGATTCATTCTGCGGGTTTTTATCACAACAAAGCCAAGAACTTGTTGGGATTGGCCGAAACGTTAATGAGAGAATTCGGCGGGGTGGTCCCGGATACCATGGAGGCGTTGCTGACCTTGCCGGGTGTGGCGCGCAAAACCGCCAATGTGATTTTGGGCAGCGCCTTTCATAAAGCCGAAGGCGTGGTGGTGGACACCCATGTCAAGCGCTTGGCCCAACGTTTGGGCCTGAGCCGGGAAGAGACGCCGGAAAAAATTGAACGTGATTTGATGTCGCTGATTCCGCGCCGCCATTGGGTGGTGTTCAGCCATTGGCTGATTTGGCACGGCCGCCGTGTGTGTTTTGCGCGCAAGCCCAAGTGTGCGGAATGCGGTTTGCAAGCCATGTGTCCGTCGGCGTTTATGGTGTAATATCAATCATTGGGGGTCTTGCGTTTTTATGCTGTTTTGTCCCAAGTGCTATACGGAATACGAATCCCAAATAACTCATTGCCCGGAGTGCCGGGAAAAATTGGCGTACGCGTTGCCTCCGCATCCCGATCAAATGGAACTTTTCGAAATGGTTGAAATTTATAAAATCCCCGATGAAATTACGGGCATGGCCTTGAATTCATTTTTGGTGGACGCGGGCATTGAAGCGTCGATTCAACCCATGGAAGCCTCATTTTATGGCGGCGCCTTGAATGTTATGCTGGGATATTGGGGAAAATTGCTTGTCCCCAGAGATGAAGAAACCAAAGCGCGCAAGCTGTTGGAAACGTTTATACGCGAGTTTCACGGGAAATAATTTTGCGTTGATTCAGCAGGCTGCGGCGGCGTTTATGGACGAAAATAATTGCTTGCCATCATTGGGATTGAGTGCTAGCCTTATACCGTTATTTACCGTCGCGCATCGTTGGGATTTATTGAAGGGGAAAGGAAAGCGATGGAAAAAGAGTCTGCTCAATATATGAATCAAAAACCTGTTGATCCTGCCGATTCCTTCTATATCAAAATTCCCAATGCGCCGTTGATCAGCAGTGCCGATGCCATGCGCATTGAAAAAGAATTGCTGGACCGCTTGAAAATGCGCGGGCCGCGCGGTTCTACGCTGAAGCCTTTGGCGGTTTTTTACAGCCGTGTCGGCCAGCAGGAAACCGCCTACCGTTACTTGAAAACTTGGATGAAGCACACCAAGAATTCCGATGAACTTGCCGAATGCCTGCTGATGTGCGGCCAGTTGGCCGAACAAGTGGATCAGCCCAAATCCGCGATAGCTTTTTACCGGGAAGGCTTGCAAGTGGATTCGAAAGAGACGCAAGTTACCTATTACCTGCATAATAACCTGGGGTATTGTTTGAACAATGAAGCGGAATACGAGCAAGCGCTGCAACAGTGCGAAGCGGCCATAAAAATCGACGCTTCGCGTTCCAATGCGTATAAAAATTTAGGCTTGTGCTATCAAGGGTTGGGGCGTTACGGCGAAGCGGCGTCCACCTGGATCAAAGCCTTGCACACGGACGCTTCCGATCCCCGTCCCATGGAATTTTTGGAAAAATTAATGCTGCATCAAAGTGAGGCGGTTGAACGCGATATTCCGGATATTCGTAAAAAACTGGAAACCTGCCGCCAAGCCATGAACACGGCCAAAACAGGACGTTTTGCGGATTGGGCGCGCGGGTTAACGCTTAATTAATTCACGCAAACATTGCCGGAGCATCCGGTTTGCAATATGCGGTTGGAAAAAATACGGCCGTGTGTTAGTATAACCTCCAATTGAATCTTATCTGAATAGGAATTAACCTGAGATTCCAGCGGAGGCTTGTTTTTATGCCGGTTGCAAAGAAAAAATCCAGTTTTGCCCCAACGGTTCGTGCCAAACGTTCCCGCGAAGAACAAGCGAAGCTCTTGCCTGCTGAAGCCGCACCTGCGGTTCAAACGGAGGAATCGGCAACGCAAACCAAGCTGAATGAGTTTGAACCGGAAATAAAAGTGATTGCCCGGACCAAAATTTCGCTCCGGGTGGAACAACGCCTGGTGTATCGTCCGGGATTGGGGCGGGCCTGGGTCACGGTGGAGCTGCGGCTTACCACCGCCTTGCGCGGGCTGCGTAAAATAGATGCGTATACTGAAGCGGGATATTTATTCCGGCTGGAAGTTTTGAAGATTTCACCGGGTATCAAAGTGGAAGGATTCAGTTTGGGCCCCTGGCGTACCGAGCGCTTGGGAATGGAGCGTGGAAATATTTTCGTGGCAGACCCCTTGTGGACTGGATTTCAAGCGGCGGCGGGAAATATCCGCGGCCGCATTTTTCTGGTGGATGCAAAACGCAAGTGCGTGCTGGATTTGCCCTGGAACACCGAAGCTCTCGTACCGGGACCCGAACCCTATGCAGAGCGATGAAACCCACAAATGCAATTAAGCCTGTACGCCAAATAAAGAAAGTTCCTGTCAAACGCTGGACGCTGAAAGATATTATCGACGATACGCGTATTGTTCAAGCAGTGGCTGTTGCCCGCACTGCGCCTTTGTCCGAAGTCCGCCGGATTATCGAAAAAGCTAAAATCAAAAAAGGACTCACGCCGGAAGAAACGGCGGTTTTGCTTTTTCAAGATCATCGGCCGAAAATCATGAAAGAAATTTTAAAAACCGCCAAGGAAATCAAAGAGGCGGTTTACGGTCAGCGGCAGGTTTTTTTTGCGCCTTTATACATTAATAACCGTTGCTTGAATAATTGCCTCTATTGCGCTTATCGCCGGGACAATACCTTGCTGCATCGCCGGAGCCTTTCGGAAGCGGAAATCATCAAGCAGGTTGAGCTGCTGGAATCTTTGGGACACAAACGCCTGCTGGTGGTGGCCGGGGAAGTGCCGGGCCGGTTTCCGGAAGTTGTTAATGCCATGAAAATTATCTACCGCACCCGGAAATCGCAAGGCGAAATCCGCCGGGTGAATGTGAATATTGCGCCGCCCACGGTGGGACAATTCCGCCAATTGAAAAAAGTGGGCATTGGAACATATCAATGCTTCCAGGAAACGTACCATCTTCCCACGTACGGGCACATGCATCCTTCGGGGCCAAAGGCCGACTACGCCTGGCGGCTGAGCGTCATGGACCGCGCTTACCGCGCCAAGGTTGAGGATGTGTCGTTAGGAATATTGCTGGGGCTGTATGATTACCATTATGATGTAGTGGCCATGGTCATGCACGCTGATTACCTGGACCGGCGATATAATATCGGGCCGCATGCAGTATCCGTGCCGCGGCTTAAAGTCGCCAAAGGCACGCCTTTGTGTGATGATAAGACCTTGAATTCCAATCAGTATATCTTGAATGACACTCAGTTTAAATTGGTGGTGGCGGTAATTCGTTTGGCGCTCCCTTATACGGGTTTGATTATGTCCACCCGCGAATCCGCGGCCATGCGCCTGGAATTAATGAATGCCGGGGTTTCGCAAATTTCCGCCGGCAGTCATGTGGATGTCGGCGGTTACAGCACGGGCGCCAAGAAAAATAATGACGGCCAGTTTGAAGTCGAGGATACGCGTCCCTTGGACGAGGTGCTGCGCAATGTGATTGAAAGCGGGAATATTCCCTCGTTCTGTACGGCGTGCTACCGCTGCGGACGGACCGGGGAAAAAATCATGGATTTGCTCAAACCCGGAACGATCCAGCAGTTTTGCTTTCCCAATGCCTTGCTGACCTTTCAGGAATATTTGGAGGATTATGCGTCCGCTGAAACACGGAAACTGGGCATACCATTTCTGGTTAAACAATTGCAAAAGCTGCCGACAAAAGTTCGCGCTAAAACACTGGGAAAATTAGACCGCATCCGCCGGGGCGAAAGGGATTTGTTTTTTTAATGGCAGCCGGAAAAAACACGGATCACAATCGGTTGAGCCTTGAGGTGAACGGGAAGACGTTCCAATGCCGTCTGAATCCCAATCCCAACAACCGGCATATCCGGCTCCGGGTGCTGCCTGAGTACGTGGCCGAGGAGGGGATGGCGGCCTGGATTCGTTTTCCGGGATTGACCGTGGATGCGCCCACCTCCGAATGGCTTCCGGGACTTTTGCCGGAAGCGCAGTTTTGCATTGCCGCTTCCTTCCCGCCCTGGGTGCCGCGGCAACAAGTCATTTTAACCATTCAAACCAATGCGGAATGGATTTTAGCGCAGACCCAGCGCCATCCGCATGTGCATACCGCGGCTTTAAATCCCCTGGGTCCCGGGGCCAAACTTTGGTACCGGGGGCAATACCTGAAATTGCTGGTGTTTCCGAGTCAGAAATCGCGTGTGAAAATCGAGCGGGTTGGAACTCAGTTGTATTGCAGCCTGCCGGGAGGAAGCACCGCCCTTTTGACGCGGTATTTGGAAAAATGGTACCGCCAGGAGACCATGCGCCTGGTCACTAAAAAATTACCGGGGTTGGCTGAAACGATTTCCGGCAAACCCTACACGGTTAAAGTCAGATCCCACCGCAACCGTTGGGGAAGCTGTTCCGAGGAGGGCCGGTTGTCGTTCAATTGGAAATTGTCCATGATGCCCGATTTGGTGTGGGAATATGTTTTGATCCATGAATTGGTGCATCTGGAAGAGTTCAATCATTCGCGCGCATTTTGGGAGAGAATCCAGCAGCACTGTCCCGGATATAAAGACGCGAAACGGTGGTTGAAACACAATACCCGCTGGCTGAACGGGTAACCCGGTTCCCGGCGAAAGGAAACATGCGCTATGATTAATACCTGGTCTTTCATTGGCTTGGCGGCAGCCGTATTTACCTCCACCTCATTCATTCCGCAAACCATCACACGCCTGCGCGATCCCAAACAAGCGCGGGTTTCATACCTGACGCTGGGTACGCTGGGTTTCGGAGCGTTTCTTTGGCTGTTGTACGGCATTCATTTGCGTGATTGGATCATCATTGGCGCCAATGGGTTTATTGACACGAATTTAGTACTGCTGGCCGGAATTCAATGGGCACAAGAACGCAAAATAAAAAAAACGTAGGGAACGGTTTCAAACCGTTCCCTACAGGGTGTTTTATTTGCAGACCCGGTTGCGTCCGCTTTTTTTAGCCCGGTAAAGGCCTTGATCGGCTTTTTCAATCAACGCATCCGGGGTCAGGACATTTTTGGCGGGAAACGATGCCACGCCCATGCTCATGGTGAGATCCTTGTTGGGCTGTTTTTCCTCCATGGGAAAAACATGGTTTTGAATGCGGAGCCGGATGTTGTCCGCGAGCTTTAACGCTATTGGCAATGCTGTTTCCGGCAGCAGCAGCACAAATTCCTCCCCGCCGAACCGGGCCACCATGTCGGTTTCGCGCACCGCTTCTTTTAACAAATCAGCCAATTCCTTGAGTAAAAGGTCGCCCATGGCATGGCCGTTGGTATCGTTGTAATGCTTGAAAAAATCAATGTCCATAATCACCAGGGAGAGATGGCGCGTATACCGTTCCGCGCGTCTCATTTCCTCGGTCATGGTTTGTTTGAAGTAACGGTAATTGAAGAGCCCGGTTTTTTCGTCCGTGATGGTCAAGGCGGTAAGCTTCTGACGGTCGTTTCTGATGTTTTTGGCCATGATGTTAAAGGCGGCGGACAATTCGCCGATTTCATCCTGGGACATGACCGGCACTTGCGCGGCAAAATTGCCGTTGGCGAATTTGCGTACGCCGTCCATTAACCGGTTAATGGGGGAAATGATATTTTGGTTGAGGATAAACACCAGCAGCGCCGAAATCAGCGTGACCAACAAAACCACCCCGACGCTTAACCCCTGGTTCCAGCGCTTGAGCTTCTCGGCCTGTTCCAAACGGGTATACAATTGGCCTTCGTTGAGGGTGATGAGTGTCTGCAGGTATTCGATGATGGATTGCAGGACGCTTTGTTCGCCGCGGAAATATTGCTGGTGCTGCCGGTTGACCAGCCCCTGGTCGAAACGCTGCACCACGCTGTGGGTTTGCTGAATGTAACGCTGGTATTGGGTTTTGACTTTGGTGACGAGATCCTGCTTGCGCTCGTCGGTGGCCAATGCCTTGACTTCGCGCCAGGTGTCCTTGAAGGATTGCTGGGCTTTATAACTCATGTTGACCCAGGAAGGGTCGCCGGACAACAGATATTGGGAAACGGCCCAATCGCTCAACAGCAATTGCTGGAGCATGGTTTGGGCCAGCACAATGCTGCGGACATTTTGATGCGTAATTTCCGCCGACAATTCGGTTACCCGGACACTGTTCGCATAAATCGTAAAAACCGCTCCGGCGGATACCAAAACCACCAGGATGAAGGACAGGAAAATTTTTTGCCGTATGTTGAGCCCCACCGGAATCCTCCTGCGTGAATCAAAGGTAAGACCATTGTAAAAGAGTAAAGGCGCATGGGCAAGTTTAATATTTTGCTGCCGGGGGGGAGAGGCAAAAGCCGCTTGTCATACGGGCCGGAAAACGTTAAACTAGGCCATCAACCAGGAGGCGGAAACATGCAGCGGTGTTTTCAGTGCCAGAAGGAAATCGCTCTCAAGGAAGCGCCTGCGTTTACGGACCAATGCCCCTATTGCCAAACCGTGCTTCATTGCTGCTTTAACTGCAAATATTTTTCCCCCACGCGTTCCCAACAGTGCGCTGCCCCGGCCGCCGGCTGGGTGAAGGATAAAAAGAACGGGAACCAATGCCCGGAGTTTTTATTCCGGGAGTATATACGTCAAACCACCGAAACCGAAGCGGAGCGGGCACAGAAAAAAATCGACGATTTGTTCCGCGGGTTATAGCAAATTTCCCTGAATAATTCAGCCTTACCTTAAGGTACTTCGAATTTTACGCCGATACTTCCAATGAGATCGCGCTTTTGGGGCGCGGGATTTTTACGGGAGGCACCATGGCCAAGATTTTGGTTGTGGACGACGATGGAATCATTCGGGGTGTTACCTCGCGGATTCTGGAAAGCGAAAAATATCATATCGATGAAGCATGCAGCTTGAGCGAAGCGCGTGAAAAAATCGTTCAGAACGACTATGCCCTGGTGTTGCTCGATTTGCGCTTGCCGGATTGCGATGGCTTGCGCAGCATCGTGACGTTGAAGGAATTACGCCCCCAACTTGACGTGGTGGTCTTGACCGGATACGGCACCCTGGACTCGGTGATCGAGGCCATGCGCGCCGGGGCCGTGGATTTTCTTTTAAAACCTTGTTCTGCCCAGCAATTGCGCGATACCGTGAAAAAAGCCGTGGCCAAGCGGGAATTGTCGCAAGAAAATAAAATGTTGCGCGCCTTAAACGAAATGAAGGATAAGTTTTTAACGCTGGTTTCGCATGAACTGCGCACGCCATTGACGATTATTTACGGCTACCTTTCAATCATGCAGCGCCAAGGCGCCAGTTTGGATAAGGAGCAGCGTGAATTAGTGGGCATTGTTTTAAAATCCACGCGCCAGCTGATCAGCATCGTCAACAACATTCAGACCATTACCCAAGCGGAGGCCGGGGAAATCAAGCTGCATTTGCAACCCGTGCTGCCGCGAAAACTCATGATGGATGTATTAACGGAAATGAAGTCGTCCGTGACCGACCGTAAATTAAATATGCATGTTGAGGACGGAAACGAACTGCCGCCCATCAATGCAGATTCCATCCGGCTACGCCAGGCCATGATGGAACTGGTGCAAAATGCCATCCGCAATACTCCTGACGGCGGGGAAATCACGGTGGGCGCAACCCAGAAAGACGAGCGGATTCTGCTCTGGGTCAAAGACACCGGCATCGGCATTCCTTTATCCGAGCAAACGAAGATATTCGAACCGTTTTATGAAGTGGCCAATGTGGAACAGCACGGCAGCAGCAATTCGCGTTTTCAAGGGGGCGGCATTGGTTTGGGATTGTCCCTGGTCAAGGCCGTGATTGAAGCCCATAAGGGGTTTGTGCGGTTTGAGAGCGAACCCAATCACGGCACCTTGTTTGAAATCAGTTTGCCCATGACTTTGGAGAATGCCCCCAATGAGCTGCTTGACCGCATCAATTTCTCACCCGATCGTTCCGTACCCACAACCTAGTGTAGTGTCTCAGTAACGTCTTTACAGAGTTTTACATTTGTCATTGCGAGCGAAGCGAAGCAATCTCGTTTTTCATCACTGTTTAAAGGCAAAACCAGATTGCTTCGTCGCTAAAAACGTTCCTCGCAATGACAATCATTGTAAAGCCGTTACTGTTACACTACACTAG
>JAGVPM010000182.1 GCA_020052235.1 Candidatus Goldiibacteriota bacterium | reverse complement strand
TTCTCGCAATGACTGAAAAACCTTTAAATGCTGTCATTGCGAGCGACCGTAGGGAGCGCGGCAATCTCGTTTTTCGCGTTGCGACACAGTCTCACAAAGGCAGGATATCTTGACATTCAAAAAAAGAGTGATAAAGTAATGAAGAAAACGGATTATTTAAGTTCGAAGGAGAGATGAGGTATGTCCTCACAAGGTTGCAATCCCAGCTGGATGCCTGAATTCACGGCCGCGGAAATTGACGCGTGCGCGGCCAAACCCGGCGCCTTGCTGACCATGGAATTGGAATTAACGCGCGCCTGTAATTTGCTCTGCAAATATTGCTATGCCTCGTCCGGGCAACCGTTAAGCGGGGAATTGGATTATGCGGAACTGACGGACGTGGCGCGCCAGGCCAAGGACATTGGCGCGCGGCGCATCATTATTATAGGCGGTGGCGAGCCGTTGCTTTACCCGCAACTGCGCGGGTTAATCGGGCATATGCACAACCTGGGCTTGAAAATGGACATTTTCACCAATGGAACCATCTTGACCCGGGAATGGGCGGATTTTTTATTCATGAACCATGTTTCCGTGAATATTAAATTCAACAGCGCCAAGCCCGAGGTTCAGGATTATCTGGCCGGGCGGCGCGGCACGCACACGGCCATTCAGCAGGCTTTGGACAGCCTGCGCCAAGCCGGTTACCCGGACGAGGACCATCGTTTGGGCATCGAGACCGTTATGTGCCGGCAAAATCAAGAGGAGCTTCCCGAGATTTGGCGTTGGGCGCGTCAGCATAATTACATTCCCTATGTTGAAATGCTCACGCCCCAGGGACGTTTGCAGGATCATCAGGACCTGGCCATCTCACCGCAGGAAGCGTTCGCGGTATTTGAAAAAATCCGCCGCATCGACCAAGCGGAGTTTGGCCATACCTGGATCAGCATGCCGCCGCTGGTGGGCGAGAATTGCCGCCGCCATACATACAGCTGCCTGGTGGATTCATTGGGCAATGTCACTCCCTGTCCCGGAGTGGATATCAAAGCCGGCAACATCCGCGAGCGATCGCTCAAAGAGATCCTTGTCACCAGCGAAGTTTTTCGCGACCTGCGCCAAATTCGCGGGCGGATCGAGGGCGAGTGCCGTACTTGCGAACACAACAGCGTATGCTATGGCTGCCGCGGCGCCGCGTATCAGCAAACCGGCAATTATTTGGCCTCCGATCCGCTGTGCTGGCACGTGCAAGCCAAGGCTTCACCGGCGTTGCCGCCGCCTGCTTCACGTAACGCGTGAACATCCTGTTGATTTCCGCCAATCTTGAGACCAAACCGGCCCCGGTATATCCCCTGGGGGTCAGCCGTTTGGCCACGTTTTTGAAAGCCCAAGGGCATACTGTGCGTGTGTTTGATTGCCTGGTGCACGGGCGGCTTGAAACCCTGCAGGATGTTATAGACGAATTTCAGCCGGGGTTGGTCGGCCTTTCCTTGCGCAACATCGACAACACCGAGAGCGAAAATACACGGGATTATGTTACTGGATATCAGGAGCTCATGGTGCAAGTCCGCGCCGCGACTCCGGCACCGGTGGTGTTGGGCGGTCCGGCGTATTCCATGTTTCCGGAAGTTTTGCTTAAAACATTACAGGCGGATTTCGGTATTCCCGGTCCCGGGGAAGAGCCCCTGGCCCGGTTGGCCCGCGGGTTGGAACAAAATCAAATGCCCGAGACCGTACTGGGATTGTTGATCCGCCGCCGGGATGCATTGGCGGTGATTCACACAGATCCGGTAGTCAAGACCGTTGAGGTGTCCGCGCGCGTGGAGCGCGATGCCGAATTGGCGGAATATTACTGGACACGCGGGGGAAGTTTGAATGCCCAAACGCAGCTGGGTTGCAGGCACGCCTGCGTGTATTGCACCTATCCGCATATTGACGGACCCGGGTGCCGCCCCTTGGGCGCGCAAGCCGCGGCCGAGGATTTGCAGCGCCTGGCCTCGGAATTCGGGGTCACGCATGCGTTTGTGGTGGATTCGGTATTCAACTTGCATAGCGGGCACGCGGAAGAATTTTGCCGAAATTTGATCCGCTTGGGACGGCCCGTGACCTGGACGTGTTTTTGTGAACCGGGAAAGCTGCCGGATGGTTTTCTGAATTTGATGGCCGAGGCCGGATGCACGCACATTGAATTCGGCACAGATTCGTTGTCCGACGAGGTGCTGGCCGCCTACAGCAAACCGTTTCGCCTGGCGGATATTTTGCGCTGGAGCCAAGCAGCCGCAGCGGCCGGAATTCACCAGGCGCATTTTTTAATTTTGGGCGGGCCCGGCGAAACCATGGATACGATTTCGCAAACGTTTCAGCGTTCGCGGGAAATAACTCCGGCGGCGTTTTTCCCCTACTTGGGCATGCGGATTTTTCCGCACACGCCCCTGCACCGCATTGCCGTGCACGAAGGGGTCGTGCTGCCCGAGGATAACCTGCTGGCGCCGAAATTTTATTTTTCCCAGCGCACACCGGCCGCGTGGCTGAACCGGCAGGTGGAGGCGCAGGGCAAGCTGGACACGCGCTGGATTTCACCGGCCACGTGGAAGCAGAACGAAGCCGTGATGGAAAAGTTGCGCGCGCGCGGAAAAAAAGGGCCGCTCTGGGAATATTTGGCGCATTGAAGAATTTCCTGTAGAGACGCAAAATTTTGCGTCTCTACAATTTGATTTACCAACAGCAGAAGGGTTGCGTAATTATGGTGGAAGAACCAATCTCGAAATGGGTCCCGCATGAACCGCCGGCGCGGCTGGTGGAGGACGTCTTGGAAATGTTTCCCAACGGGTTGTGCGCGCGGGTGGTTTGGCCTGACGCCGAGGCTTCGCCGTTCCTTTTAATCGAAGCCGCGGCGCAAAGCGTGGCCGCGTATCAAGGATATCAAAAGACCCTGCGCGGAGAACCGTTGACCGAGGGATTCTTGGTCGGTGTGCGTGATTTTACCCTGCCGGAAACCATGCCTACCGGAGGCATTTGGACTGTGCGCATTCAGGAGAATAAAAATCTCCGTCCGTTTTATTTGTTCGACGCCACCGTGCTGCACGGCAACCAGCCTCAGGCTTCGGGCACCATTACCTTGTATGAAAAGGAACCAGCGTAACGTGCGACGTCGTTTTGATCCAACTGCCCATAAAAAACTTTCCCACACCGTGCGCATGCCGGTGCGTTTTTCGGAAGTCGATGCGCTGGCCATTATATGGCACGGCCATTATTTGCATTATTTCGAAGAAGCCAGGGATGGTTTCGGCAAGGCCCACGGCCTTTCCTACCAGGCTATGCACGCGGCGGGTTTTGTCGCCCCGGTGGTGGAAGCACAGCTGGTGTACCATGCGTCGGGCAGGTTCGGCGATGACCTGGACGTGACCGCGCATTTTTTGTGGCAGGAAGCCGCGAAACTGGAAATTTATTATGAGGTCCGCCGGGCTGTTGACGGGTTGTTTTTGGCCGAAGGCAGAACCTTGCAGGTCCTGACCACGCTGCAAGGCGAATTGCTATTAACGCGGCCGCCGTTGATTCAAGCCTTATACCGGCAATGGGAGCAGGCATGAGCGGCTGCTGGGTAGCCGGGTATGGCGCAGTAAGCAGTGTCGGCTCGGGTGCGGAAGCATTGTACCGGGCGTGGGCTGCCGGACAGTGCGGGTTGAGACCCATGACCCGGTTTTCACCTGCGCGCTATCAAACCCCCGTGGCCGGGGAAGTGGTTGCGGATATTTTTTTACCGCAGATTCCGCGCTTCGAGGCCATGCTGGAAGTTGCGCTGTGTGAAGCCTTGATGCAGGCGAAAGATGTTGGTGTGCAGCAGGATCAATTACGCCGCGCCTTGGTGGTCATGGCAACCACCAAAGGCGATTTGAAAAATTTGGAACAATATGTCCGCTCCGCTTCCGGAACTTGGCCTGATGGGGTACAAGAACCGGCCCGGAGGGGCCGCTTTTGGGAACGGTTTGATTTAACGGGCCCGGCGCACATGGTATCCCTGGCTTGCGCTTCCGGGGCCGCGGCCATCGCGTATGCGGCTGAGAGTCTTGAATCCGGCTGTCACGATACTGCGGTGGTGGTGGGCATTGATGAATTGTCGGATTTTATTTTGACCGGGTTTTCCAGTTTGAAATCCCTGGACCCGGAACCGTGCCGCCCGTTTGACCGCGAACGCAAAGGCCTGAGTTTGGGAGAAGCCGCGGCCGTTATGGTGTTGACGGCCCCGGGCTCGCTGCCAAGCGCGCCGCTGGGCCGCGTGTTGGGCTGGGGGTTTGCCAATGATGCCACGCATCTCACGGCCCCCAATCGCGAAGGGACGGGGCTGGCACTGGCGTGCAACCACGCCTTGGACAAAGCCGGACTCACACCCGGAGATATTCACTACATCAATGCGCACGGCACGGGCACTGCATACAACGACGCCATGGAAGCCAAAGCCGTGGCCAAGGTATTCGGCCTGCCGGGTCCGCCGCTTTCCACGCTCAAAGGCACGACCGGACATACCTTGGGTGCGGCCGGAGTGCTGGAAGCCATCGCTACCCTGGAATGTTTGCAGCGCAAATCGGCGCCTCCCACGCGCGGGCTGGAAACTTCCGGCGTGGATGAAGCCTTGGATTTGATCCAACATACACCGCGTCCCTTACCCGAAGGCGCAAAGGCCCTTTCATTATCAGCCGGGTTTGGCGGTTTTAATGCCGTGTTGGTTTTGGGAAGCGCCGCATGAGCACGCTGCCGATTCAGAATGCCGCGCATTGGACTGCCGCCGGTTGCGGACGGCTTTTGGAGGCAACGCCGCCGGTTCGCAGTTCAGCCGGTCTGCCGGTATGGAATGAAGTGTGCAAGCGTGCGTATGAGCGTTATCCCCGCCTGGATCCGCTTTCCAAAATAGTCGGCGTGCTGGCCGAATGGATTTTGGAAAATATTGAAATTTCACCGGACCTGGGAATGATTCTCTCCACGCACTATGGGTGCGTGGAAGCGGATTTGGCCTTTTACCGCAGTGCGGCTCAGACTCCGGAATTGGCCAGCCCGCAGTTGTTTCCGTACACGCTGCCGTCAACAGGCCTGGCGGAAGTTGCGATCCGGCATAAGTTGATTGGCCCGGCCCGGGTGCTGCTCCACGAGCCGGATGTGGCCGAAGCCCTGCGCCAGGCCGCGGATTGGCTGGAGACCAAGACAGTATCCCAATGTTTGGTCATGCATGCCGATGCCTGGCTGGAAGACGGGGCGCGTTTTTTACAGCAACCGGCCTGTGTGGAAGGCTGGGCTTTTTTGTTGGGCAATAATTATTGGGTGAGCACGTTGCGCATACCCGCATCCAGCAAGACTGTGAAACCCGATAAATTATTCGCGCAACTCCAAACACAACGGGTGGAATCCGTGCGGGAAAATGAAAAATAGCCAGGGGGACTCATGGGGGATTTGATTGAAGAATTGAAAGGTAAAATTATCGCGGCGTTTCATTTGGAACATTTGACGCCAACGCAGATTGAAACCGACGCGCCTTTGTTCGGAGTTGGGTTGGGGTTGGACTCCATTGATGCCCTGGAGCTGGCCGTTATGCTGGAGCGCGACTATGGGATTAAACTCACGGACATTACGCTGGGGCGCAAGGTGTTTCAGTCCGTAAAGACGCTGGCGGATTTTATTACCCAACAGCGGGGCGCCAATGCCTAAAGCTGTTATTACCGGAGTAGGCGCAATTACCAGTTTGGGGGCGAACGCAGCGGAAACATTTTCCGCGTTGGTGGCGGGCCAAATTGGATTGCGGCGTTTGACACTGTTTGACTCGCCGCGTTATGCCGGGGTGCCGGTGGGAGAAGTGCCGGGCACGCTTGACAATGTGCCCGGAGCCACGCAATCGCGCACCGAGCGCTTGGGGTTGGCCGCGGCCTGGGAAGCCATGGCGCAAGCCGGGTTGACCGCCGATGGCGCGCAGCGCGGGGGCACGGACTGGGGATTGATTGCCGGCACCACCGTGGCGGGCATGTTGTCCACCGAGGAATATTTTCGCCAGTTGTGGGCCGGTAAAAAACCAAAAATATCCATGGTGAGCCGCCATTTGGGCGGTTCGGTTTCCAAAACACTGGCCCGCGTTTTTAATATTCAAGGTTTCAACACCACCTTATCCACGGCTTGTTCTTCGGGTGTGAACGCGGTGAGCATGGCTGCGGACATGGTGGAGCAAGGGGAAGCCAAGGTGTGTTTGGCCGTGGGCACGGACTCGCTCTCGGCCATGACCATCAACGGATTTCATTCGCTCCTGATTGCCGACCCGCAAGGGTCCAAACCCTTTGACGTAAACCGGCGCGGAATTTCCTTGGGCGAAGGCGCCGGGGCAATGGTCATTGAATCCGAGCCGCATGCGCGCTTGCGGAAGGCTGTGATTTTAGGGCGTGTGTTGGGCGCGGGCAATACCTGTGATGCCCATCATGCCACGGCGCCGCATCCCGAGGGTTTTGGGGCGGAAGCGGCCATGCGGCAGGCGTTGGAACGCGCCGGGCTGCAGCCCGAAGACATCGGTTATGTGAATGCGCACGGCACGGGCACGCAGGATAATGACGCAGCCGAGGGCAAGGCTCTGGCGCGGATTTTTGGAAACGCCATGCCGCGGGTATCTTCCATCAAGGGAGCGCTCGGGCATACCTTGGGCGCGGCCGGGGCCATTGAATCCGTGATTTGCATGTTGGCCATGCTGCAGGAATGTTTGCCCCCCAATACCGGATGCGCCA
>JAGVPM010000120.1 GCA_020052235.1 Candidatus Goldiibacteriota bacterium | reverse complement strand
GTCGCTCGCAATGACAGCATTTAAAGGTTTTTCAGTCATTGCGAGAAGCGCAAGCGACGAAGCAATCTCTATTTTAAGCGTTGTGACACAGCCTCTGTAAAGAGGGGGACGGGGGGAGTTATGTTTTTACTAAATCGGAGGAATAGCTTTGTGAAAAAGCTGATGTTATTGATCGGGCTTTTATTATGCCTGTCATGTCCGGCCTGGGCGGACAGCAATAATTACGGGCCCGGTCAATTTCTTTTGAGCGAGGGCGCCGGGGCCCGCGCCAGCGGCATGGGCGGGGCGTTTGTGGCCGTGGCTGACGATGCCACTGCCGGGTATTGGAATCCGGCGGGCTTGTCGCAAATGGACCTGTATGTTTATCAAGCCGGGTTTCAGTATGCTTTTTTGCCCCTTGAGATGAGCACGGGTTTATTGAGCTATGCGTTTTATTGGCCGAATGCGGGCAATTTTTCCTTGATGTGGATGAATTATTCCATTGGCAATATTGAAGCGCGCGATGAAAACGGCGATGCGCTCAGCGCGATCACCAGCACGGAGAATGTTTTTTTCCTGAGCTATGGCCGGAAAATGTATGAGTGGGCCAATGGCTTAAGCTTGGGGCTGAGTTTGAAAATGCTGCAGCAGAACATTGCCGGGTATTCGGCTTATGGCCCGGGATTGGATGTGGGCGTTTTGTGGCAGCCGGTGATGTATTGGGACCATATGGTAGGCGTGAATGCGCAGAATTTATTGCAAAGCGTGCGCTGGAATGATTCCGGCATTGTGGATGCAACGCCTGTGAATGTGAAAATCGGCACGGCTTTGAAATTTTTCCGTTCTTCCGAAGAAATTTATTTCAACCATTTGATTCAAACCATGGACGTAAATATTTCCGAGCATTCCCGCGTGGATTTCCGGGCCGGGATTGAGTGCTGGTATACGCGGGACCTGGGGATGCGCGTGGGGTACAACGGCCTGGAGGTCATGGCCGGAGCGTCGTATCGCCCGGAAAATTTTGAGATTGATTATGCGTTTCATTATGGTTTGGCGGAAATGCCCGCCCAGCAGCACCGGATTTCCCTGCTGCTGCGTTTCAAGTCCGCCCCGCTGGCGCCCGCCGAGCGCACGGGGATGCCGGAACCAAAGGAAATTATTGAACCGGAAGTTTCCGTGCACGAGGATTCCACGCCGCACGACGATGCCAATACCCCAAAAATCAAGGCAGCCGTTTTGGAAATTCAGCGCGTTGGGGGCAAAGCCTATAAGGTTATTTTAAACGCGGGCTCCAACCAGGGAATCAAACGGGGTTACCAAGGCTCGCTGGTGGATTCCAGCGGCCAGGCCATGGCGGGGTTCATCATACAGCAAGTCGATCCGAAGCTGAGTTTGGCTGAAATCATCGGCGTGGCCAAAGATGTGCCCAACGACGCAACGGCAGTTATCCGGATTCCGGCGGGCACAAAAGATAACCGGTAATCCGCCGCGCCCTAAAACGGCGAACAAAATTTACTTCAACCAGTTTTCCAATAAAGACAGGTATTCCTCCCACGGCAAAACTTTAACCGCGTCCACGGTAAAAGCACGGGGTGCCCTGCAAACTATATAACACGGCACTTCCAGATGTTCCTCGCGAAAGGCGCGCAAACCCGACAACTGACTGCCTCCGATGCGTGAACCGGCTTTGATTTCCACGGCCGCCAAAATGCGGCCATGCTTTTCCAGCAACAAATCCACCTCGGCGCCGTGATTCGTGCGCCAATAAAAGAGATTCACTTCTTGCCCTAAATAAACGGCCAAACGGTATGTCTCCAATACTACAAATTGCTCGAATAAACGCCCAACTTGCATTGAATCCAGCCTGGCCGTCAGGCGCTGATTGATGGCATTACTGATGCCGGTATCAAATAAATAAAATTTTGCGTGCGCGGTAAGGCGTTTGCGCAGGCTCTTGCGCCACGGCTCCAAACGGAAACCAATCAGGGTATCTTCCAAAATTTCATAATATGATTGAACCGTACGGACCGGCAATCCGGCTTCCCGCGCAATGCCTGAAAAACTGATCACTTCGCCGTCTTGCGCCGCAGCCATATCCAGAAAGCGGGAAAAATTGCCCAAATTGCGGGATAACCCTTCGCTTTGGATTTCTTCGCGCAAATAGATGTGGACATAGGCCGATAAAATCTCGATTTTTTCTTCCCGGCTTTTTTCCAACAGCGCCGGCAAAGTGCCGAAATGCAGCGCGTCCTCCAGACGAAATGCGCCGCCTATTTCCCGGCTGGTAAAAGGAAAAAGACGCCGTTCAACCACCCGGCCGCCCAAAAAATTGGCTCCGCCGCGTTTGAGTTTCCGGGCGGACGAACCGGTTAGAATAAACTGGCATTCAGGATGCTTTTGAATAAGAATTTGAATTTCGTTCAAAAGAACCGGGACACGCTGAATTTCATCAACCAAAATATGCCGTATCCGGTTGTGGGTTATTTTTTCCTCGGCTTCCTTGCGAAACAACGAAGGGTCCTTTGAATAGGCCAAAAAATTCTCGGAATACAACAAATCCACGCTCCAGAAATTCCGGGTGAACGTGGTCTTGATCAAGGTGCTTTTTCCGGTTTGCCGCGGCCCAAATAAAAAAAACGAGGACTTTGCCGGCAGGGAAAGTGTCCTATTTAACATGATGCAAGATTGTACGGTAATTTGGCATCGCTGTCAACCATCTTCACGGCCTGTATGCGAAGATGGGATGCGCCTCCCAAAGCAAACTTTTTCCCTAAAACAACTTCAGCCCGAAAAATTTCACGCCCAAGGACCGCTGCGGGCACTTTTCCACGCAGCGGTAACAATTTATGCATTCGGCTTGATCCACAAAGGGGCTGTCCTTGTCCTGGTAAACGCGGGTGGATTCCATGGGGCACGCGTTGGCGCAAACGCCGCAGCGCGCGCATTTCAGCAGATCCTTTTCCTTGGCCACGAACTTGCCGCGGTTGAACAAGGAAATCAAAATTCCGTTGGGGCAAAAACTGCACCAGATGCGGTTCACAAAAAACGAGAGCATAAAAAAAAGCGCGAACAGCGTGCTGATTGCGAACAAGGCCAAGAACATGGGGCGCCACAGGTCAATGGCGATCGGATAGCCGGTCATGAGCGAATACACCACCCGGGCCGGGCAAATTTGGCAGCCCGCCAAATACAAACCGTCCCGCACTTCCCAGGGCAGCGTTTTTATGGACGCCACCCAGGATACGCCCATGACCAAGAGGATCAGCCCAATGCCCGCGTTGCGCAAATTCGCCCTTGCCTGCTCGGCTACTTTCAATTCCGGGATTTTCAGCCATCGCCGCAGGGACGCCAACAAGTCCTGCATAAAACCCATGGGGCACACCCAACCGCAGGTAAAACGCCCCAGCAAAATGGCCAGCACCAAAAACACCGCCAGATAGGGCGCCCAAATCCTGAACGGGTCCTGCCAGGCGAGTGATTCCTGAATAAAGTGGAACGTGCATCCCCGGAAAGCCCCCAACCCGCGCGCATAACGGCAGGTTTTAAAGGGCAGATACATATTAAAGGTCTGCTTTTTCAATGGCGCGGTTTTGGTGGCTGACATGGTTTTAAATTCATCCGGGGTTTCCGCGACCGCAAACACCGGGGGCAGGCTGATCTTCCTCCCCTGAAAAACCACCAACCCGCCGTACACCACCAACACCAAAAAAACATTTTGGACAATGGCGCGGATCACTGAAATGCGTTTCATAAACGGAATCCTGTCTTATAACACTCAACTTTGATCTGCCAACTCCCCCGTCAGCCCTCGCCGGGCTTCCTCCCCCTCTTTGAGACTGTGTCACAACGTCAAAAACGGGATTGCCGCGCTCCCTTCGGTCGCTCGCAATGACCGAAAACCCTTTAAACACGTCATTGCGAGGAG
>JAGVPM010000161.1 GCA_020052235.1 Candidatus Goldiibacteriota bacterium | reverse complement strand
TGGCCGTCATGAATCGTAACGGGTGGCCGCCTTGGATCGTAACAGGTGGCCGTCATGAATCGTAGCGGGTGGCCGCCTTGGACCGGCGCACGTACCAAGCAAGCGTTGTCCGAGGCCGGCATCAGCAGTTTACATGCTCGGGAGTGCCTGGGCCGCGGCAAGGGCATGGTCGATTTCTCGATTTTGAAGGGCGCGGAGTTGGGATATGAAGAAGCAATTTCGCAGTTAGGTCAGATGCAACGGCTGATTCCGAAGCGGATGCTTTCACTGGTGGTCCCGGATAGACTGGTTGAGAGCACCGTGAAAACGCTAATTCGGGCGAACCAAACGGGTAAGTCCGGAGACGGAAAGATTTTTGTGTTGCCGATCACCGGCGCGTGGCGGGTGCGCACGGGTGAAGACGGCGACACGGTGTTGGATGAATAGGGAGGAGCGAATCATGAGTCCATACGATGAAAAAATTAAAGCTGAAGAAGTTAAAGCTGAAATGCTCAAGGCTTACCCGACCAAGGTGGCGCGGAAACGGGCGAGGCAGATCATTTTAAACGAGGTGCAAGCGGGGGACGTGGTTCCTGAGATCAAGGCCAATACGCGGACCATCCCGGGCATTATTACCATGCGGGGTTGCAGTTATGCGGGGTGCAAGGGCGTGGTGTTGGGTCCCACGCGCGATATTGTGCATATCACCCACGGCCCGATTGGCTGCAGTTTTTACAGCTGGCTGACACGTCGCAATCAAACGCGTCCCGAGAAAGCCACGGATGCAAATTACATGCCCTATGCCTTGTCAACGGACATGCAGGAAGAACAGATTATTTTCGGCGGCGAGAAAAAATTAAAACAAGCGATCGATGAAGCGGTGGCGCTCTTTAACCCGAAAGCCATCGGCATTTACGCCACCTGTCCGGTTGGTTTGATTGGGGATGATGTGCATGCGGTGGCCCGTGAGATGGAAGAAAAATATCCGCACATCAATATTTTTGGTTTTTCCTGCGAAGGGTACAAAGGCGTGAGCCAGTCGGCAGGGCATCATATTGCCAACAATAAAGTGTTCACGGATGTCGTGGGACTCACCCACAACCGGAAACCGGGGAAATTTGTAGTGAACCTTTTGGGTGAATACAATATCGGTGGCGATGCCTTTGAGATTGACCGGATTTTTGAGAAGTGCGGCATCACGGTGCAAGCCACATTTTCGGGAAATTCAGTATATGAGGAGTTTATCAGCGCGCATATGGCGGATCTGAACATGGTCATGTGCCACCGTTCGATCAATTACATGGCCGACATGATGGAGAAAAAATACGGCATTCCCTGGTTTAAGGTGAATTTTATCGGGGCCGAGAGTACGGCGAAATCATTGCGCAAACTGGCGGATTATTACGGAGACAAAGAATTAACCGCGCGGATTGAAACGGTTATTGCCGAGGAAATGCCGGCAGTCAAAATTGTGCAGGACGAAATCAAACCGCGTTGCGAAGGGAAAATTGCCATGATGTTCGTGGGCGGATCGCGGGCCCATCACTATCAAGATTTATTCAATGAGATCGGCATGAAGACGGTTTCCGCCGGATATGAATTTGCTCACCGCGATGACTACGAGGGCCGGAAGGTGTTGCCTTCCATTGAAGTGGATGCGGATACCCGCAACATCGAAGAATTAACCGTGCAACCGGACCCGCAGTCATATAAAGCGCGCTTGGACGAAACCCGGAAAACAACCTTGGCGGCCAAGGGCATGGCGTTGAATGATTATGAGGGCATGATGGCGCAAATGGACAACGGCAGTTTGGTGATCGATGACTTGAATCATCATGAGGCCGAAGTTCTGATTGAAAAATATCATCCGGATATTTTTTGCGCCGGGGTCAAGGAAAAATATGTGGTTCAGAAATATGGCATTCCCATGAAGCAACTGCACAGTTACGACTACGGTGGCCCGTATGCCGGGTTTAAAGGCGCGGTGAATTTTTACAAAGAGATCGACCGTATGATCAATACCAAGATTTGGGGCATGATTAAGGCGCCATGGGATATCCATCCGCAAGTGGTCGCAAAGTATGGATGGGAATAAAAATATGAAAAGGATATTTAGTATTCAGGAGGCATCATCATGTTGCTAAGACATACCCCCAAAGAAATCGTCGAGCGCTCTGCGCTCACCGTAAATCCAGCCAAGACCTGCCAACCCATCGGTGCCATGTATGCGGCGCTGGGGATTCACAAGTGCCTGCCCCACAGCCACGGTTCACAAGGTTGTTGTGCCTACCATAGGAGCGCATTGACGCGCCATTATAAGGAGCCGGTCATGGCAGGGACCAGCTCGTTTACGGAAGGGGCTTCGGTTTTCGGCGGGCAGGCCAATCTGCTGGAGGCCATCCAAAATATTTTTACCATCTACCAGCCGGATGTGATCGCGGTGCATACCACGTGTTTGTCCGAGACCATCGGAGATGATATTTCCCAGATCACAGGTAAAGCACAGGAAGAAGGCAAAATTCCTGCGGGCAAGTACGTTATCCGCGCCAGCACGCCGAGTTATGTAGGCTCACATGTGACGGGGTTTGCCAATATGGTCAAGGGCATGGTGGAGGTTTTTTCGGGCGCCAGTGATGAGAAAGAAGATCAAATCAACGTCATTCCGGGTTTTGTGGAACCCTCGGATATGGCGGAAGTCAAACGCATCACCCGGGAGATGGGCATACAGGCCGTGGCTTTTCCCGATACCTCGGAAGTGCTGAACACGCCCCAAACCGGACGTTATGAAATGTATCCGAAAGGCGGAACCACCATCCCGGAATTAAAAAGCACGGGGCGGAGCCGGCATACCTTGGCCTTGGGTCAGCTGGCTTCAGGGCCGGCAGCCAAGCTGCTGGATGCGAAATGCAAGGTGCCGTGCACCCTATTAAATTTGCCGATCGGTTTGCGCAATACGGATATTTTTATCGAAACGCTGCGCCAAGTCACGGGAGCCAGTGTGCCCGAAGCATTGCGGCTTGAGCGGGGGCAGCTTTTGGATGTGATTACGGATATGCACCAGTATTTTTACGGAAAAAAAGTTGCCCTGGCGGGAGACCCCGATCATTTGGTGGCTCTGACCCAGTTCTTGAAAGATCTGGATATGGATGTACGTCATGTCCTGACCGGTACGCCTGGGAAAAAATTTGTGAACCGGATTGCGGAAATTACGGGCCCGAATGTGAATGCCTATGAAGCCAAGGACATGCTGTATTTTCACCAACTCATTAAAAATGAACCAGTGGATTTAATCTTGGGCAACACCTATGCCAAGTACATTGCACGCGATGAGGATATACCGTTGGTGCGCACCGGGTTTCCAATTTATGACCGCATTGGGCATCAATATTTTCCCTTGTTCGGATATCAGGGCGGGTTACGGTTTTTGGAACGGATCTTGAATGCCCTGATGGACAGACAAGATCGCGATGCGCCTGAAGAAACATTTGAATTGGTGATGTGAGAAATTATTTATGCGGCAGGAGAGGCGTCAGCCATGTCCTCCATTCTTGAACAACGAAAAAATCAAGTCTATGAAAAAGGTTCAACTGGCTTTGACCTGGCCTGCGAGCAGAAGAGCCTCGCCGGGTCGGTCAGCCAACGCGCCTGCGTCTTTTGCGGGTCGCGCGTGGTTTTGTACCCGATTGCCGACGCCCTGCATCTGGTGCATGGGCCCATTGGGTGCGCTGCGTATACGTGGGACATTCGCGGGGCGCTTTCGTCCGGTCCGCAGTTGCACCGGTTGAGTTTTTCCACGGATCTGCAGGAAATGGAAGTGATCTACGGCGGGGAACAAAAACTTTACCGCGCGCTGGTCGAGTTGATTGACTGGCATCATCCCAACGCAGCTTTTGTGTATTCCACCTGTATTGTGGGAATCATTGGGGATGATGTGGAAAGCGTGTGCAAACGGGTAAGCGCGGAGAAGGGGATTCCGGTATTGCCGGTTCACTCGGAAGGGTTTAAAGGCACAAAGAAAGATGGGTACAAAGCAGCGTGTGACGCGTTAATGCGCCTGATTGGGACCGGAGATACAGCCGGGATATCCCCAGTGAGCATCAATATCCTAGGCGAATTTAACTTGGCTGGGGAATCATGGATCATCAAGGATTATTACCGGCGCATGGGGGTTGACGTGGTTTCGGTTTTAACCGGTGACGGGCGGGTGAGTGACATCCGCCGGGCGCACGGAGCGAGGTTGAACGTAGTGCAATGCTCGGGTTCCATGACGCATTTGGCCAAGCAAATGCAGGAACGCTACGGCATTCCTTTCATCCGCGTTTCATACTTTGGCATAGAAGATACCGCGAAAGCGCTGTATGACGTGGCTGATTTTTTTGCAGATCCGGTACTGCGGGAAAAAACGCAAGATTTGGTGCGCGGGGAAATAAAGCAGGTCTACCCGCAACTGCAGACGTACCGCCAAGCCTTAAGCGGTAAGCGCGCGGCCATTTATGTGGGCGGTGCGTTTAAATTATTTTCTCTGCTTAAAGCCTTGGATATGATCGGGATCCGGACTGTGCTGGCTGGATCGCAGACGGGGAATGCGGAAGATTATGCGCGGCTTCAAGCTGCCTGCGCGGAAGGCACGATTATCGTGGATGATTCCAATCCCGTGGAATTGGCCAAGTTCGTACAGGAAAAAAGTGTGAATCTTTTAATCGGCGGCGTTAAGGAACGTCCCATTGCATACAAACTCGGCGTTGGGTTTTGCGATCATAATCATGAACGAAAAATCGCCTTGGCCGGATTTGTAGGCATGGTGAATTTTGCCAAAGAAGTGTATGCCACGGTCATGAGTCCGGTTTGGAATTTGCCCAAGACCGTAGGAAAGCAGGTGCGTCATGAGAACACTTGAAGCCAAACCAGAGAAGCCTGCTTTTGCGGCTACGCAAAATCCCTGCAAGTTGTGTGCGCCCTTGGGTGCCAGCCTGGTATTTCGCGGGGTGGAAAATACGGTCGGGTTGTTGCACGGTTCGCAAGGCTGCTCCACGTATATCCGCCGCTATATGATCAGCCATTTCAAAGAGCCGGTGGATATTGCCTCTTCGAATTTTTCAGAAGAAACGGCCGTGTTTGGCGGTGGGGAAAATTTGAAAACAGCCCTGGAGAACGTAATAGCACAATATCATCCGCAAATGATCGGTGTGGCCAGCACCTGCTTGTCGGAAACCATTGGCGAGGATGTGGAGAAAATCCTGCGGGAATTTCGCGCAGCACATTCCACGGGCACCTTGCCGGAGCTGCTGAATGTTTCCACGCCCAGTTACAAGGGTACGCATATGGATGGGTTTCATGCCACAGTGTTGGCCATCACCAAACACTTGGCGCGGCGTAGTGGCCGGCAAAAAACCATTTCGATTTTTCCGGGGTTGATCTCACCGGAAGATATGCGCTATCTCAAGCAAGTCACCCGGGATTTTGACGTGGCCGCGGTGATGCTGCCTGATTATTCTGAGACATTAGACGGGGGCGCCTGGGACACGTATCACCTGATTTCACCCGGCGGCACACCCGTGGCGGTTTTGCGTGAAATGGGAAGCCATGCGGCCTCCTTGGAATTTGCAACCACCTTGGCACCGGAGAAAAGCGCGGGTGCGTATTTGGAACAACAATTTGAAGTCCCGCACATGCGCATGGATTTGCCCATCGGGGTAACGGCCTCGGACCGGCTGTTTGAAACACTCTCGCTTATTACCGGGCAGGCGGTACCCGGTGTTTATCAAACAGCGCGCGGCCGTTTGTTGGATGCCTATGCCGATGCGCATAAACATGTGTTCGGCGTGCCCGTAGCCATTTACGGCGAAGAAGATTGGGTCATTGCTCTGGCGGGTTTTGCCGCTGAGATTGGCATGGTGGCCGTGGTGTGTGCCTCGGGCGGACATAGCGGGCAATTGCGCTCTCGTTTGCTGGAGCGCCTGCCCAAAACGATAGCCAAAACCGCCGAGATTTTAGAAGATGTGGATTTTTCGGAAATTGAGGAAGCAGCCCGTAAAAGGCAGCCGGAGTTGTTGGTGGGAAACAGCAAAGGCTATGCCTTGGCGCGGAAACTGGATATTCCTTTGGTGCGCGTAGGCTTTCCGGTACATGACCGCATTGGCGGTCAACGGTTACTGCATCTGGGGGTTACCAGGGTACCCAGCGTTTGTTTGACCAGTGGGTCAATGCTTTGATCGAACGGCGGCAAGGACACTCGCCGGTGGGGTATAGCTATATGTAGGAATTTAGTGCTTAAAAAATTCCCCACCCCAGGTTTTGGTGGGAGGGGATGAAGGGGAGGGGGTAAAAGTAATGAGCTTCATGCGTTGTCCCCTCACCTTCATCCTCTCCCACAAGAGACTGTGTCACAACTGTCTCAACGAGAGGAATGAGCATCATATAATATCCCCTCTCCCCGGCGTTAGCTG
>JAGVPM010000053.1 GCA_020052235.1 Candidatus Goldiibacteriota bacterium | reverse complement strand
CTTTCAGGGAAACCACAGGTTTCCCTGACGTGGACGTTCCGTCCACTGTTCCTTCCTATCTGAGTTGGGGTGCTTCGCCCCCAAACCCCCGCCTCTGTTATAGGATGAGGCCGTGAAATGTATTTTAATTTTTCGGTTCTATTTCATCCTTGCGGTGCCTGCTACCAGTGATCAACCACCAGCATCTCGATCACGGCCGCATTAATATACGCCAGGGTGATCATCAGTAAAAATACCGGACGCCATCCGCCGCCCCATTCCGCCACTTGATCTTCGCTGGGCGCGCGCAGCATATAGCGGAATTTCTCATTTCCCTTCCAGAGCGCGAGCGCGGCCGTGCCCACCACAAAAACATTAAAAATCATAAACTCGCGCTCGGTTTCCTGGCGCCCCGTGGCCAGGCAAAATGGCACCAGCATAATGACCATGCCGATCCAGGGGAAAATATCATTGCGCCAATCGCCGTGAAGAATTTCCCGCCAGCGCAATAAAAATAATGCCGTTACGGGCACCCCAATGTGAATGAAGTATCCGAACCAGCCTTGCCAGGAACCGATGAACCAGGGCCTGTGGGTTGCGCCCTGCTTATTGACGATGAACATGGTGTAGTGAATCATTTCCAGGTAATCAAATTTCCAATGGGTCGTAACCTGGATCAGCACATAGGGCACGGCAATGCCCAGCAGGAACCAGGCCATTTTCGTAAACGACGTCCAAGTCCAGGCCCAAAAACCGGCCTTAACCCAACCTTCATCGCGCAGCAGGATCACGGCCAGAATAAACATGGCCGGCAACAACAGCGGGGCCACGTAGTTGGTCAGCGCCACGCCGGTCCATGCCAGTCCCGACAACACCATAAAAAGATTTTTTTTCCGCCTGCATCCCATGGCCATGAACGCGACCGCCCACATGGCCAAGGAAGCGGTAAACGCGTCCAGGGATACATGATTGATAATCAGGGTGTTGGGCATGGTGGCATACAACCCCGCCATGTAATATCCCATTTCGCGATTGTACAATTCCCGCCCCAGGAGGTACATGGGAAAAATTCCGGTCCAGGCCAGCGCGCCCAGGGCCAGGGCGATCAAGGTCAGGTTGTTCCCGAAAAATTGGATCAGCACCCAATTGAGCACAATCCCAAAGGGCGGGTGTGTGCCGGGGAAAGAAACCAGGTGCTTGATATCCACGGTGGCATAGGTGCCCAGCATGTGCCAAAGGTCGCCCAGGGTTTTGTATTGAGTGGCTACGGCATAGAAATGGTAGTGGATGGACCGCACCTGCAAACCCAGCAGCCCCAGCCCGTCATAGGACAAATAAATGATGCATAAGCTGCCGATGTTCCCGAGTACGAATAAATACAGCAGCGCTTTCCAGGGCTTTAAGGTGTCCTGGCGTTTCAAAATATAGGCATACGATGCCACCATCACGCCCAAGAACATGGCCGGAACCCAGAGCCGCCCCCAGTCATTAAACGCGCTGGAAGCGATATCGCCGATGACACCGTGAATGCGCAGCACGAAAAACCAATTCATGACTGCCGTGAAGTCGTATTGCGCCATGAACTGCTTGGAAAAAACCACCGCGCCGGCAAACAGCAAAAACGTCGCAGCCAGCCAACCCCACATGTGCAACCAGCGCCGATGTTCATCCGTGACCGCCAAACGGCGGTCCGGCTGAGCCGAAGCCGCCCAAGGAGTATGAATCGTGAAGGTCAAAACCATACCCACCAGGGCCACGGCATAGGTTGTCCAATTCATATCCCAAATCTGCGACGATTGATAGGCGACCCAATTGTAAAAAACCAGCGCCCCTCCGATAATGACGGCTTTAACCCAGGAAACCACGCGGGGCTTTTTTTCAAAGAGCCACAAGCACAAAATTCCGACAGTAATAAAATTCAAAATCCCGATGATGACATTAATCTGTTTCATGATCAGCCATTGGCCCACCAGAAAAAAAGCAAACGCCAAGCCCAACACCAGCTTCCCGCCGAAACTATCCCAGGCAGATGCCCCGGGTGCGGCTTGGATTACCGAAACTGCGGGCACCGGCACCGGTGCGGCCTGCGCTTCAGATCTTCGGACCGAACGGGCTTTCACCCGCGCCAGGGCCGGGGCCTTGGCCGCCTTTTTATTAATCACACGCTTGGTCGATCGTGTCATGATTCGTCAACCGCCTCTGAAGTGGTTTTTTTCCATCCCCGCAGGGTATTGAACAGCCAAACCCGGACCCGCCCGGGCTCCATTGCATATTCCTTGGCCGGGCGTGAAATAGCGGGCACGGTTTCAGCGCTCATTTGGCTATTTTAAGTATAGTCTTAATTATTTTCCGGACTTTTTGGGCGAGCTTTAATGCCGCTTTGACTTCTTTTTCAGTAAGTTGACTATAGGCTCCCGGATAACGATGTTCAACCGCATACGGATTAAGGTCAATGCTGTTTTCCAATGTTTTCGCCAGCGGCGCATCTTTTTGGGCAATGATATCCAAAAGTTCTCCGATATCATGTTTTTTGGGGAATTCGATTTGATAATAAACCAACAATGCTTTTAAATATTTTTCCGCTGATTGTTGCAAATGAAACCCTATGGCGGATTTAAACCAACTATCTTCTTCCACAAGATGTTCGGCCAACAGAAAATCTTCTTCGGCTTTATTCACCCATTGCCGAACCAAATTCCGCTTGGCTTCTTCAGGCGGCTTCATAAATGGTCTTACCGTATTTTTGTGCAGCATAAGCAATGCTGCCGATTAATTGTTTGTTTTCCTCAAACGAATCCATTGGGAGAACAATTATATCAAAAGCAAAACCCAACCCCCGCAAATTTTTTCTCAGCGAAACACTTTCTTTTCTTGGGTCAATTGGCTTTTCTTCCAAAACCAGCAAATCAATATCGCTGTCCCGGGTCATGTGTCCGGTTGCTGCTGATCCGAAAAGCATAATTCGTTTAGGTTGGGTTATTTGCAGAATGCGGTTTTTTATTTCATTGATCAACTCTATTCCCAGCCCCCGCATATCCACACCTCGTTTCTGCCCGCTTAATTTTTGAATTATACCCGAAAATGACGATTAAGCTACGCGAATTTTAAAGACTTCGGCGGATTTTTGCTCCCACACTTAGTCGCTCGTGTCATGATTCGTCAACCGCCTCTGAACTGTTTTTTTTCCATCCCCGCAGGGTATTGAACAGCCAAACCCGGACCCGCCCGGGCATGAGAAACATCGTGATCCACTGCATAAACCCATACATCCGGTCAATCGGAGTCATGGCATATCCGTACTCGCGCACGGCTTTGCGCCGGATTTCCAAAGTCTTGCTTTCCATGGCGCGCGTGGACCCCGTGGTCATGGACTTGGGAACCACGCGGTATTGCAAAAGCGTCTGCGGCACGTTGCCGAATTTGGAAATCCGCCCCAAACGGAAATACAACTCATAGTCCTCGGCCGGATTAAAGCTGTGGTCGTATCCCCCTGCTTGTGCGAGCACCGACTGGCGCAAAATAATCGTCGGATGCGAGAAGGGGCTATATCGGAACAAGTGCTTGCGAATTTCCGCATCCGTAAGATGGTAACGCCGAACCCCAATCAGCGCGCCTTGCTCGTTCATGATCTGCATGCTGCCGCCCGATACACCCACTTTGGGGTGCGCATCCATATACTCCACTTGAATCCGCACGCGCCCGGGCAGAGAAATATCATCACTGTCCATCCGCGCCACGTACTCACCCCGCGCCTCGGAAATGGCCCGGTTGAGCGTCTTGCTCAATTTTAAATTCTCCGCGTTTTGGAAAATCCGGACACGCGTGTCGGCCCGGGCGTATTCCTGCAACAATTCCCAGCTTTTGTCCCGGCTGCCATCATCGACGGCAATGACTTCAAGCTCGGTAAACGTCTGCTCCAGGATGCTTTCCAGGGCCGGGCGCAAAAATTTTTCCGCGTTGTACACGGGCAAAATCACCGAAACCCGCGGCGCCTTTGTACCCTTAGGCTGCTTGGCCATGCGCTTTTCCCAAGCCCCGGACCACGGCAATTTGATAGGTCAGCCACGGATTGAAAATCTTCAGCCGCTCCAGTGTTTCTTCACCCGCCTCCAAGAGCCGTAAAAGCCACGGCGCGTCCCAGGGCAGGCAGCGGCTCTCGGCCATGGTGTAGGTAAACGCCGGATCGGCTGCGCGCAAAAACCGGCGCAGCGCTCCCCGGGTAAAATGCTCATGCTCGCCCAGCAAGGTTAAATGCACATAAAAAACCGGATTATACCGGTTGGCTTCAATCACCACGATGGGTCCTCCGGGCTTGACCACGCGCTGCAATTCGGCCAGCGCTTGCCGGGGATTTTGCATATGATGGAACGCGTCTTTCACCAAGGCCGCGTCAAAGTGCGCGTCCGCAAACGGCAGCGCTTCGGCGGACCCTTCGCAAAAATTTACTCCGCAAGCGCGTATGCGGTCCCATTCGCCGGGATGGCCTGCCACATCCACCCCCGTAACTTGGCAGCCCAACTCGGACAAGGCCTGGGAAATGTGCCCGTCCCCGCACCCGGCATCCAATACCCGGCAGGCTTTGGGAAATACATAATGCACGCGCCGCAATAAACGCTGCAAATACAACCGTTCGGCCGGCCTTAATCCCGGTGTCCGGACGTGATATGTTTTATCGGGGGTTAATTGCATCGCGGTTCCTAAAAGTTGTAGTTAGTTCTTGTTGCGGAAAGGCCTTTTTAATTTTTAAAATTCCTCTCCCCTTGGAGACTGTGTCACAACGTCTGTCCACAGCCTCTAATCACATTCCCCTCCCCAGGGTTGGTGGGAGGGGATGTAGGGGAGGGG
>JAGVPM010000122.1 GCA_020052235.1 Candidatus Goldiibacteriota bacterium | reverse complement strand
GGCGATTGTGGAAACCATTAAAATGACATTGGAGCGTACGCCGCCGGAATTGGCCGCAGACATTGTGGACCGCGGCATCATCATGGCCGGGGGTACATCGCAGTTGCGCGGCTTGGATATTCGCCTGCGCGAAGCCACCGGTGTGCCGGTAAACGTCGCGGAAGATCCCACCACTTGTGTGGTGCGCGGATCGGGAAAAGTCCTGGACGAGAGCATTGATATGCTGAAGAAGATCGTGGTGGGCGGGGATAAGGAAAGATAGGCTGACTAGGAGATGAGCAATGGAGCAATAGACAATAGACCGCAATTGAGCTTTTTGTTCTATTGTCTATTGCTCCATTGCTCAATTGCTCTGGAACTTGAGCCGCGGCTCAAGTTCCGGGGAGGGTGGTTTGTCTGATTTTTTTTGGAAGTGGCGGCGTGAAATTCTTTTTTCATTATTAATTGTAATTTCGTTTGGCTTGCTGATTTCCCAGCGTAAACCGGATTTTTTCAGTCAAAGCATTCGCCAAGGGATTACCTTGGTTGTGGCTCCTCTTCAGAAATTTTCCACCCAATCGTTCGGCCATCTGCGCGCCTTTATGTCTACGGTATCATCACTGGGACATTTGAAGTCGGAAAATGAAAATTTGCACCGCCAAGTGCAAACCCTGAAATTGGAAAATACCCGGTTGTCGGAACAAGCCCACGAGAATGGATTACTCCGCGAACAACTGGGGTATAAACAACGGCAAAAATGGAAATTTGTTCCCGCGGAAGTCATTGGGCGTGATCCGGCCAGCTGGCTGGAAACTGTTTTGATCAACCGCGGGTCGGCCGACGGCGTCCGGTTGGGCGCCGGAGTTATTACTCCCGACGGCGTGGCGGGCCGTGTAGCCGATGTGCAGCTGTATTCGTGCACGGTGATGCTGCTGCCGCACGTGCAAAGTTCGGTAGCCGGCATGGTGGAACGCTCGCGGATACCGGGAACCGTGAAAGGGACGGGGACGCGCTGGCTGGCCATGATGCATGTGGCGGGCAGCGACGATGTGCAGATGCACGACCGGGTGGTGACTTACAATGTGAGCAGCATTTTCCCGCCGGGACTGCCGGTGGGAGAAATTAGCCAGGTAGCCCCGACGGAAAACGGTTTGATGCTGTTTATCCGCATCAAGCCGCAAATAAATTTTCAAACCCTGGATCATGTGCTGATTTTGCAGGTGGAGGAATGAAGCACAAGCTGCAGGGTATTTTGATAAGCGAAAGGGTATAAACGTGGCGCGCATCGGTATTTGGCTGCTGGCCGTGGTTGCCGTGGTGGTGCAAACCACGGTGGTGCCGGTTTTTACGGGCATGGGTTCAGCACCGGATTTGATTTTTTTATTAGTGGTTTTTTTTGCGCTCCAGCGCGGCACCACGCTGGGATTGTGGATGGGATTTTGCCTGGGACTGATTCAGGATGTGGCCGGCGGCGGACCGATGGGGTTAAACGGTTTGGTGCTGCTGGGGGTGGCGTACCTGGTGGGGTTGATGCGCACGCGTTTATTTAAGGAAAACATTCCAGCCCAGCTGGTCATTGTGGTGGTGCTGACTTTTTTTCACCAGTTCCTGATGTTTTACTGCATGAACATGATTTTAGATGCATCGTTTGCCGTGGGTGACTGGCTGCACCGGGCGTTGATTATGGGTGTGTACCATGCATTGCTGGGGCCCTTTTTATTCCGTTGGCTTTCGACTTGGATTCAGGGCGATGACGCGTACCAGCACTTGATCGCGGGAGAGTCGCAAAGCCGCCGCCGATTTTTAAAACGTTTCGTTTAAGGCGGGACCGCCCATGTTGTGGGATCATTTTTTACTCCGCAAAGAAGAAGAATTTCAAAAGCGCGTCAAGGGCTTGGGGCTGCTGCTCATGGCGGGTTTTGGTTTGGTTTTGCTGCGCCTGATTTATCTGCAGCTGTTTCAGGGCGGCGTTTTCTTTGAGTTGTCGGCGCGCAACCGCGTGCGTTTGATCCCCATCAAGGCGCAACGGGGACTGATTTATGACCGGCACAAGGAACTTATGGCCGGCAACGTCCCTTCCTTCAATGTGTCCCTTATTCCCGCCGCACTGCCGGCCGATCCCACGGCCCGCCAGCAAGAATACGCGCTGCTTCAAAAATTGCTCGCTTTGGACGACAACGAGGTGGAGGAAAAGCTGAATCGCCGGCGGTTTCGTTTTTTTGAGCCCCTGCGCCTGAAAGGGAATTTGGACCGGATCACGGCCGCGTTGATGGAAGAGCATAAGCCCGAATTGCCGGGCATGATGGTGCTGACCGAATCGCAGCGGTTTTACAAAAATGAGTCGCTGGGATTTCATGTACTTGGTTACGTCGGTGAAATTTCGGAGCGTGATTTGGCCCTGCGCGAAGGGTATCAAGCCGGAGATATTGTGGGGCAATCCGGCGTGGAAAAAATTTATGACCACTACTTAAAGGGGCGGAACGGTTGGCTGCATATTGAAGTTGACGCCCACGGCCGGCAATTAGGCATTTTGGGACGCGAGGACCCCTGGACCGGGCACAATTTGGTTTTAACCCTGGACCGCAAATTGCAAGCCGCGGCCGAGGAAACCCTGGGCGAGCGGCGGGGAACCATTATTGTAGAGGATGTCCGCAATGGTGAAGTTTTGGCATTGGCTTCTTCGCCCACCTATAATCCCAACGTGTTCGCCCGCGGTATTCCCAAGGACGAGTGGGCCAAGTTGCTGGCCAATAAGGATTTTCCGCTTACCAACCGGGCCATTCAGGGGTTGTATCCGCCGGGGTCGATTTTTAAAATTGTGACCTTGACCGGCGCGTTGCAGGATAAATTCATCGACCCGCAGCACACGTTTTTGTGCAAGGGCATTTACTGGATTTCCACGTGGCCGTACCGGTGTTGGAATGACAGCGGACACGGCATGGTGGATGCGCGCCGTTCCCTGATCGAATCGTGCGATATTTATTATTATCAAGTGGGATTGAAATTGAAGGTGGAGAAATTAGCCCAATGGGCGCGCCGGTTCGGGTACGGGTATCCGACGGGAATTGACCTGCCCAATGAATTGGCCGGACTGGTGCCCACGGCGCAGTGGAAGGAACGCACGCAGAATATGCCGTGGTTTCCGGGGAACACGGTCATGTTTTCGATAGGGCAGGGCTATATGATGGCCACGCCCATGCAGATTCTTGGCACTTTGTGCGCGGCCGCCAACAGCGGGGTTATTTACCGCCCGCATTTATTGCGCGAGGTTATGAGCAGCAGCGGCCGGATAATACATGAAGTTAAGCCGGAGATCATGTTCCGCGTGACGGCCTCCGCGGACGTGTGGTCTTTGGTGCAGCGAAGTTTGACCGACGTGGTGAACAGCAAGCGCGGAACCGGCAAGCAGGCCCGGCTGGTTAATATTAAAGTGGCGGGAAAAACGGCCACGGCGCAGAATCCGCATGGTGAAGACCATGCGGCGTTCGGGGCGTTTGCCCCGGCGGACAAGCCGGAAATCGCCGTATTGATATATTTGGAAAACGCCGGCGGCGGCGGCGCCGAGGCGGCGCCCCTGGCGCGCAAAGTAATGGAGGCGTATTTTGGAATCACAACCGGGGAAATGGTGGAAGCGAAGTAAAGGCAGCGGGTGGTCCCTGAACCTGGGCGTCGACATCAGCGTGTTGTTGCCGGCCCTTGCGTTATCGCTGTTGGGCGTGGCCATGGTGTATTCAGCCACGCAAGCCAAACCTGAGATGGCGCATCTTTATCTTAAGCAGCTGACGTGGATCGGCATCGGCTGCGTCGGCATGCTGTTTTTTTCGTCCCTGAATTATCAGGTTCTCATGCAACGCTATGCGTATCCGGCGTATTGGGCTTTGGTGGTGCTGCTGGCCATTCTGCTGGCGGCCGGCCAGGAAGTGGCAGGGTCCAAGCGCTGGATGAGTTTAGGCCCCGTGAGCCTGCAGCCGTCGGAATTTGCGAAAATTGCGACCACTCTGGTTTTGGCCAAGTATCTGTCTTCGCGGCAGGATCGGGTCCGGTCCTGGGATACGGTGGTGGGCGCTTTTCTTTTGGGCGGGCTTCCCATGCTGTTGATTTTGAAAGAACCCGATCTGGGTACGGCGCTGCTGTTTATGACCATGGTGTTTGTGTTGTTATACACTGTGGGAGTTCCGCTTAAACGTTTGCTGACCATTGTCGGGGGCGGTATTTTGGCTTCACCATTGATTTGGATGATGCTAAAAGAGTATCAACGCAAGCGTCTGATGGTTTTTTTAAATCCGAATGCCGACACCTTGGGATCGGGGTACAATGTCATTCAATCGAAAATTGCCATTGGGTCCGGGCAACTCATGGGAAAAGGCTGGCTGGCGGGGACGCAGGGACAGTTGAAATTTGTGCCGGAACATCACACGGATTTTATTTTTTCGGTGCTGGCCGAGGAGTGGGGCTTTGTTGGTTCGGTGGCGTTGTTGGTGCTGTTTTTGATTTTTATTTTGCAGGCGCTGCGGGTCGCGCGCGGGGCGAGGGATTTACAAGGCCAATTGATCGCCATTGGACTCACCACCATCTTAGCGGCGCAAGTGCTGATTAACTTGGGGGTGGCTACGGGAATTTTACCGGCCACGGGCATCACCCTGCCGCTGATTTCCTACGGCGGATCATCCTTGCTCACAACGTATTGCATCATCGGAATTTTGATGAACATCTGGTCCAACCGGATTGTCAAGTAAGATTCCCCTACCAAATCCTGGGGAGGGGATAGTTTTAAAAAGAAAAAATCTCAGTCTTAAAAGGCAGGTTATGAATTTTTCTACGTCCGACTATGCGCAATTTTTACGGCGGGAATTGTTGCCCCGAGTGCAAAAACCCGCACGCTACACCGGCGGCGAATGGAATGAAATCCATAAAGACCCCAAGACGGCGGCCGCGCGCCTGGTGCTGGCTTTTCCCGATGTGTATGAAATCGGCATTTCATATCCCGGATATAAAATATTGTATGAGTTGCTGAATCAGCAGGCGGATATTTACGCCGAGCGGGTGTATTCGCCCTGGCCTGATTTTGAGGCGTTGCTGCGTCAGAACAACTTGCCGTTGTGTTCTTTGGAAACGGGCACGCCCTTGCGTGATTTTGATTTTGTCGGCATTACCCTGCAGCATGAGTTGTCGTATTCCAATATTTTAAATTTGCTGGATCTTGGCCGGATTCCCCTGCGGGCCGCGGAACGCGGAGCGGACGATCCCCTGATTTTGGGGGGCGGGCCCGGAGCTGTGAATCCCGAACCCTTGGCCGAATTGTTTGATTTGGTGGTGTTGGGCGACGGTGAAGACGTGTTGCTGGAATTGATACGCCGGTACGAAGCCTTGCGGCAGGCCCCGCGGGCGGAAAAAATCAAGGAACTCTCGCAATTACCCGGCGTATACGCCCCCGGCCTGTACCATCCGCGTTATTCCGCGGCCGGGGTGTTGGAAGCAATTGACTCCGAGCCCGGCGTTGCTTTTCCCGTGCGGCACCGTGCGGCACCGGCTCCTGCGCTGCCGCAGCGTCCGTTGGTGCCGTATTTATCCGTGCCGCATGACCGCGTGACCGTGGAAGTTTTCCGCGGCTGCACGCGCGGCTGCCGTTTTTGCCAGGCCGGCATGATTACCCGTCCCATCCGCGAGCGCGAAGCCCAGGACATTGTGAACCACGTACTGGATCAAATCACCCAGACCGGATACGAGGAAGTATCCTTAATTTCCCTTTCGACCGGCGATTATTCGCAAATTTTGCCCTTGGTGCGGACGCTGATGCGCGCGCTGCTTCCGCAGCGGGTGGCCCTGTCGTTTCCTTCCTTGCGTTTGGATTCGTTTCGCAGTGAATTGGCCGAGACCGTGCGCCGGGTCCGGAAGACCGGATTGACGTTTGCCCCGGAAGCAGGCAGCGCCCGGCTGCGCCGCGTGATCAACAAATGTTTGGAGGATGAAGATGTCCTGGCCGCGAATCTGGCGTATGTGTTTGAAGAAGGCTGGGATTTGGTGAAATTGTATTTCATGATAGGCTTGCCCACCGAGACCGAAGCGGACGTGGCTGAGATCGGGCAGTTGGTGCGCAAGCTGTTGGCCGAGTCCAAGAAACGCGGCAAACCCGGACGGGAGCCGCGGGTTCACCTGGGTGTTTGCCAGTTTGTGCCCAAGCCGCATACGCCGTTTCAATGGGAACCGCAATTATCGCGCGAGCAGGCGATTGCACGCATGGAACAGCTGGCGCGAAATTTGCCTAAAGCCGTGGAATACCGTTTTGGAAAAAAGGAACGAGAAGACCTTAACCGGAGTTATCTGGAAGGCATGCTGGCGCGCGGGGACCGGCGTTTGTGGCCCGTGATTCACCGTGCTTGGGAATTGGGCGCGCGTTTTGACGGGTGGGGCGAGTATTTCCGGTTTGACCTCTGGCAGCAAGCGTTGATTGACTGCGGCGTGGATGCGGATGCCTATGTGTTGCGCGCGCGGGGCGAGGATGAAGTATTGCCCTGGTCGCATCTGGACATGGGCACGCCGGTTGCGTATTTAAAACAGGAACGCAACTTGGCGCAAGAAGAACAGATGACCAAAGATTGCCGCACCCAAGGGTGCCACACATGCGGCGTTTCCGAACAGTGTGAATGTCCACGGCCATTGGCGCAACCCATGCAGGAAGCCGGCACTGAATTGCCGGCCCCAGTGTTTCCCGAACGTGAAGCGGTCCGCATCCGTTTGCGGTATCAGAAAAATGACGACCTGCGCTTTGTGGGCCATTTGGATTTGGTTAACCTTTTCCGGCGGGCGGCCCGCAGGGCCAAGCTGCCGCTGCACTATTCCATCGGATTTCACCCGCAGCCGTCATTGTCCTTCGGGCCGCCCTTGTCTTTAGGATACCGGGCTTTGGGGGAGTGGCTGGATTTGGGACTGGATGCCTGGCGCGAACCCCGCCAGGTGGTTCAGGAACTAAACCAAATGTTGCCTGCGGGAATCCGCGTGGACGTTGGCCGCGAGGTGCCGTTGTCCACGCCTTCACTGACCGATCGCATTAATGCCGGAGAATATCTGCTCCAGTTTGGGGAACTTGGAGATAAAGCCGGGGAATTGGAAAAAAGGGTATTGGCGTTTTTGGCCGCAACCGAAGTTCCGGGACAGCAATGGTCCAAGAACGGACCGGTGAAGGTGAATTTACGCACGCCGGTGATGGGGCTGACCTTGGCGTCTGACGCCGAGGGCACGCTCCTTAAGCTGGTGCATGTGGTGCAGCCTGGGAGCAATGCCAAGGTTTCAACCTTGGTGGAGTATTTTTGTTCCGGCTTGCTGGAACCGTGGCGGGTCGCGGTAACGCGGACGGTTTCAGGACGCTGGCAGGGGGAAGGCATTACGATTCCCTGACCCGCGGACACGATTGCCTGTTATGTTTGATTGATTTTTTGATTGGAAGATGAAAGAATAGAGTCACCTTGAAGGTGATAAGCATCCGGTCCGGACTATCCGGCCGGTTAATAACATATAAAGGAAATGATGGTATGAAAAATGTACGACGCAGGAAACCGCGCCGGGAAATGCGGACCTTAACTCCGCTTTCCAAGCTGGAACGCGAAATGATTGTCGCCAGCGATGAAAAAGAGACGCGCATTGCGTTTTTGGAAGAAGGCCGCTTGGCGGAATATTATTACGAGCGGGCGCAGGAACGCACGATTGTGGGCAATATTTACAAAGGACGCGTGACCACGGTGCTGCCGGGGCTGCAGGCGGCCTTTGTGGATATCGGGTTGGAGCGCAGCGGATTTATCCACGCACGCGACATTCTTACCGAATCGCTGACCATCGAAGATTTTATGAAAGCCCAGCAAGCGCGCAAGCGGGAGGATGAAGGCGACGAAGAGGAAAGTCCGGGCGGATATGAGCGTTTCAACCGGCGCCCGATTCAGGATTTGGTGAAAAAAGGGCAGGAAATTTTGGTGCAAGTGGAGAAGGATTCCATTTCCACCAAGGGTCCGCGTTTGACGGGCCAAATTTCCGTGCCCACGCGTTTGGCGGTAATCATTCCCGGCGCCGAACATTCCGGGGTATCCCACCGCATTGCCACTGAGAGCGAACGGTCGCGGCTAAAGTCGATTTTGGACAAAGCCACGCCCAAGGGATTCGGCACCATAGCACGCACTTCGGCCGAAGGCGCAACCGAAGAGGAAATGAAAGCTGAAATTCAATACGGGCTGAAAATTTGGAAAAATTTAAAAGCCAAGGAAAAGAAAAGCAAGGCGCCGGCCGTGTTGCACGCCGAGGAAGGCCTGCTGCACCGGGTAGCCCGCGACATCATGACTGAAGAAGACGGCCGTATTGTCATTGATGCGGGCCACGACGGCAAGCGCATTAAAACCTGGCTGGATACGTTCCTGTCGTCGTTGAGTCCCAACATTGAATTGTACAAGGGCACGGCGCCGGTTTTTGAGTCATTGAATTTGGAAGCAGAGATCGAGAAGGCGCTGCGGCCAAAAGTTTGGCTTAAGTGCGGCGGGTATTTGGTGATCGAGGAGACCGAGGCCCTGGTGGTGGTGGATGTGAATACCGGGCGCAATGTGGGGAAAACCCGCCAGGACGATACCATTTTAAAAACCAATTTGGAAGCGGCGCAGGAAATTGCCCGCCAGCTCCGGTTGCGCGATTTGGGCGGCATTGTGGTATTGGATTTTATTGACATGCGCATTGAGGAACATAAAGAACGCGTATACCTGGAACTGGCCCAAGCCCTGCAGCGCGACCGCGCCAAGACCAGTTTGCGGCAACTGACTGATTTGGGACTTATTGAAATGACGCGCAAGCGCGTGCGGGGCAGTTTGCTGCGCACGCTTTGCGAACCATGCCCCATGTGCCAGCACCGCGGCTGGGTGCGTTCGCGCGAAAGCACCGCTTTACGGCTGCAGCGGCTCCTGGAAAAGGCGCAGCGCCTGACCGGGGAAAAAGAGTTTATTTTGGAAGTTCCGCCCTATGCGCTGATTTTTTTGGAAGAAGCCTATTTGCGGGAACAAGGCCGGAAAGTTCAAGTCAAGCTGCATGTGGTGGGCCAGCCCGCGTTGAAGACCGACGAAATGCGGTTGATTTCACCCCTGACGCAGGTGGTGGTTGAAGGCGGCGTTACCGGGGAATAGATGATATTATGCATTCCTCTCCCCTTGGAGACTGTGTCACAACGTCCGTCCACAGCCTCTAATCACATTCCCCTCCCCAGGGTTGGTGGGAGGGGATGTAGGGGAGGGGGT
>JAGVPM010000057.1 GCA_020052235.1 Candidatus Goldiibacteriota bacterium | reverse complement strand
GTCATCATTGCCAAGACCACCAAGGGCAAAGGCATTTCCTTCACCGAAAACCAGGTATGCTGGCACGGCGTGGCTCCCAATTCAGAACAAGTTTGTCAGGCGCTGGACGAATTAAAATAAACTGATTTCACCGCAGAGACGCAGAGAATTTCCGAACTCTGCGCCTCTGCGGTGGATGTATTTTGTCTTTACTAAGGAGAAAGTTATGGAAAAAATCGCCACCCGGGATGCTTATGGGAAAGCTTTAGCCGAATTGGGTCAGGAACATGAAGACCTGGTTGTGCTGGATGCGGACCTTTCGTGTTCCACCAAAACCAGCACCTTTGCCGAGAAATTCCCGGAGCGGTTTTACAATATCGGCATTGCCGAGCAAAACCTGATCGGCTGGGCCGCCGGGTTGGCGACCACGGGCAAGGTTCCTTTTGCTTCAACCTTTGCCGTATTTGCCACGGCGCGCGTGTTTGACCAATTGCGCAATTCCATCGCTTATCCTTGCTTAAATGTAAAAATCGCCGCAACGCATGCCGGGCTTTCCGTTGGGCCAGACGGCGCTTCGCACCAAGCCATTGAGGATATTGCCTTGGCCCGCGTGCTGCCGAATTTCATTGTGGTGGTCCCGGCCGACGGCCCGCAGGCCGCCTTGGCCACGCGCGCTGTCTACGCACATCGCGGACCCGCGTATTTGCGCCTGGGACGCCCGAAAGTTGAAACCGTCACGCAAGGCCTGCCGTTTGAACTGGGCAAGGCGCAAGTACTTCGCCCAGGAACCGATGCGGCCATCATTGCCTGCGGCACCATGGTAAGCGAAGCCCTGAAAACCGCGGAATTACTCGCAAAAGAAAACCTTTCCGTGCGCGTGATCAATATGCATACGATCAAGCCCCTGGATCAGGACGCCATATTGGCAGCGGCGCGCGAAACCGGAGTGGTGATTTCCGCCGAAGAGCATACCATCCTCGGCGGCTTGGGCAGCGCCGTGGCCGAAACCTTGGCCGAAGCCGGCGTGACGGTTGCATTCAAACGCGTTGGGGTCAATGACCAGTTCGGAGAATCCGGCGAGCCTGATGAATTGTTCCAAAAACACGGCATGGATGCCGCCAGTATGGCGGCTTTGCTGCGGGAACTGCATAAAAAGAAAAAAAATTAATCCAGCGATTTTTCAGGAAAAGGATATTTGCCGCTGCCCTCGATATGCGGCACTTCATTGGCGGGAACTTGTTGCGCCCAAACTTCCGCAAACGCAGCCACAATGGCCGGATCAAACTGCTTGCCGGATACCCGGTTTAATTCCGCAAACGCTTCCATGGGCAGACTGGGCTTTTTATACGTGCGCTCGCTGGTGATGACATCAAACGCATCGGCCACCGACAAAATGCGCGCCCCCACGGGGATGGAGTCGCCGACCAAACCGTCGGGATATCCCTGCCCGTCGAAAAACTCATGGTGATGCCGCACCATACTCAGTATGTCCCAGGGAATTTCCACGCTTTCCAAAATATGCTCCCCAATGGTGGGATGCTCCTTGATTTTTTGAAATTCATCCGCGTCCAATTTTCCGGGTTTGAGCAAAATTTTCTCCGAGATGCCGATTTTGCCGATATCGTGCAGCAAGCCGGCAATGGTAATGGCTTCCACCATTTCCGCGGGCAGCTTCAAGTGATTGGCCATCATGGCGGCATAGTGCGATACGCGCTCCGAATGGCCGCGCGTGTAGTGTTCGCGCGCATCCACCATTTCGGAAATCACCTGCACGATGGAAAAATAACTGCGCCGCAATTTATCGAATAAATTCGCGTTTTGGATCACCACGGTCGCTTCCGACGCCAGGGTGCGGAACAGCCGCACATCGTTTCCCGTAAATACATCCCCCTCGCGTTTGTTTCCGGCCAGGAAAACACCCAGGGTTTGCTCGCGGCTCCGCAGCGGAACGGCCATGATATTGCGCAGATTAAAAATATTTTTAAACTCCGCCTGCACCGAGTTTTCACGCTCGGCTTCATTGGAATAAAACGGGTGCGAGGTGCGGAACACCGCCGTCGATACGCCCGGCGCCCCGAGCATGAACCGCAAGGCTTCCAGTTGTTCATCCACCGCGCCGATGGCCTGGCGGTGGGCTTTTAATTCTCCGGTGCGTTCGTCGTAAAACATGAACCAGCATTTTTCCACGTTCAAAATTACCGCCACGCGTTCCACGATTTGCCCCAGGGCCGAGGACACGTTTGACATTTCGCTGATCACTTGGGCCACTTCATACAAACCCAGCAGTTCCTGGGCTTTGCGTTTGGTTTCATTGAACAAGCGGGCGTTGTCAATGGCCAAAGCCGCTTGGCTGGTCAAGGTCCTCAGCAGCACCAAATCATCCCGCGAGCACGCTATTTTTTGCTTGGCTAAAAGATGCATGATGCCAATGACTTTATTTTTGGCTTTGAGCGGCGTCACGATCATGGCCCTGAAGCCTTCGCGCTTCAGCTCGGCCGAGTCCAAATCTGGCGCATCCATATCCACTAAAATAGGCTCTCCGGTTTCAATTGCCCGCTGCGAGTAAGGGGTGCCCAATAATTTCCCGGACCCCAGTGTGTTCAACCCCAACTGGGTTTGAAATACCATGGGCTGCCGTTTTTCATCTTTCAACCACAAGTCTCCGGCTTGGCAATTCATGGCTTTGGTCATTTCCAACAGCACCAAGCGCATAAGAATATCCAAGTCCAGCGTGGTATTGACGTTTTGCGCGATTTCCGAGACCGCCGAAGATTGGCGGATACGCTGCTCCAAACGGCGGCGCTGATCAAACGCTTCGAGCGCCATGCCCGCCAAGCGGCTGAAGGTACCCAAAGCTTTGAGATCCCGGGTGGTCCAATGCGCCGCGCGCTTCGGCCCGATCAAAACCAAAACCCCCGGAGCCGGACAAGTCCCGTACAAAGGCAGCAGCATTACCTCCTGGGGCGCGGGATTAAGCCCAAGCCATTGCGCGTCGCGCAGCCACATATTTTTTAATTGCGTAGTCGGCGGGAACACTTTGGCCAAGGTTTCAGGATTGGCCGCTTCCCAGGCCAGAAAACTGGATTCCCTCTGGGACCAAATGCAAGAACGGCCGTTTTCAGACAAGGCGCGTATCAATCCTTTGGGGAAATCCGCGGGGAAAAACTGCGACTGCTCGGGATCGCCTTGAACCACCGCGTCCCAGCCTTCCTGCGGAGGCATGACCACCAGAGCTTGTTTGGCCTGCGCCAAAAAACGGCCGCCCTTGGCCAAGATGTGCGCCAAACTTTCCGCAGTACGGCACGCCATGACTTCCTTCACAAAATAGCCCGGGGCTTTGAGCAACCCTGTGAACGTTTTCCTGTTTGAAGATTTCGATTTGCGCGTGCCGTTCATGGGACCTCGTTTATTAACTTTGGGCTGTGTCTGGGGTGGTTTCGGCTTGCACCCACGCCAAATAGGCTTCCGCTCCGGCCGTAATGGGCAAAGCAATAATTTCCGGCACGGTGTACGGATGCAATTCTTTCACGCGTTGCGTCAATGACTCCACCAATTCCTGCCGGGTTTTAATCACCAATAATTCTTCGGGCTCGTGCTCAATTTTTCCCTGCCAGCGGTAAATGGAAAAAATTCCCGGCACCAAATTGACGCAGGCGGCCAAGCGTTCCGCCACCAAACTTTCAGCCAGTTTTTTTCCCACCTCGCGGTTTGGAACTGTAATCAACACCACCACACACGCCATGAATCCTTCTCCTTGCGGTTCAAATTTAACGGACCAGCATCCCGGCGTAACCCACCACCCGGTCCGTATCCCCCGAGGCCTCGGCCGAGGTGGCATAAGCTACGCATTTGCACTGCACGGCGCCCAATTCCATGGCCGCCACCAGCAGTGCGGCCATGGGTCCGGCTCCGCACATGCTGATGTCTTCCTGCGTTACAACGTTAATCAATCCCTGCGGATCCAAGGCTTCCATGCGTTCCAATGCCATGTGATCCAAGCGCTGCGTAATTTCCAAATTCTCAAAATGGTTCATATCCGATGAGGCCAGAATGCACACCTTTTCCCGCATGCTTGAAATTGCCTGCGCCAGGGCCTGGCCCACCTTGGTCAGCACGCCCATATCCCAAGTGCTGATGGCCACGCAGACAATGGAAAATTCATGCCCGGATTTTTGCAAAAACGGCAATTGAACTTCCAGCGAGTGTTCATCCCTGTGCGCTTGATCGTCCCATTGCGCCAACGGACAATGCTTTAACAGTGCCTGGGCCAAAGGCAGGTAAATCGGCACCGCGCCCAGGGGTGTTTCCCAATGCCCCGCAGTGGCTACGGCCACAGGCGCGCCGTGTCCCGTGTGGTTGGGGCCCAGCAGCACATACACATCCGCTTGCGGCAACCGGGCATACACTTGCGCCGCTACCTTGCCCGAATACATATACCCGGCATGCGGCACCATGGCCCCAATGCAGGGAACCACCGGGGGCAATGGTTTCGGCCATAAATGCTCCAGCTCAGCCAACAAACTATCAGGTTCCTGCTCATAAAATCTGCCGGCCACCCGGGCTTTTCGTTCCATGGACGAAACTCCTTTACATGCAATTTCACCGCCGAGGCGCAGAGATCGCGGAGAAATTCACGGAAAATAGAAGTCATTCCTTTTAATAAAAAACTCTGCGTCCTCGGCGCCTCGGCGGTGAAACCACGCTTTTATTTCATTATTATTATCGTCGGTTCGGCGCGTTACAAAAGCTCCGTAAACTTTTTTCATTCAACCCGTTCCATTATATTATTGTAGCATGGCTTTAATCCGGCGCACAGGGCATTTAGATTGACTTGCGGTTTGACTTTATGCTAACTCTTAAGCATGCTCCCACAACCTCGGCTTGCCTGGAAAATCCGGTATTTATTTTCAACTTGGCTGCGCCCGGCCGGAAGGCTTTGCTTGCAAACAGTCTGCTTCGTATGCTTGAGTGTCACTGCTTTATTGGCGGCTCCGGCCCGGGTGTACGACCCGCCCACCACCTTGCTGTACCCGCCTTTCTGGCATACTCCCTTGGGCATTCATCGCGGCACCTCCCGCTGGCTGGAATTTTTCTTGGGGAAACGCACGCACTTCTCCTCCCCGCAAGGCCTGGCCTGCGCGCCGTATCTCAATGAGCCGCCGGCTGCTTTATCGGATGACTGCCGGGTGACTGTCCTGGGGGTCAACAGCGGTTTGGGGCATTTGATTTACAATGCCAGCATGCTGCGCCTGGATGTCCTGGGGGATAAGGAAAAGATTTTTCACCGGCCCATGGGTGCGGCACTGGCGCCCACTGGCGCGGGGTATGTCAGCGATCCGGCTTGGCCCCGCGTGGCGTGCATCCTGTGGCAAAACGACAGCTTTGTGTTGACCGGGGTTTTGCCGCCTCCTCCCGGAGCATGGAAAAAACCCTGGGGATTGGCTTTGGATTCCGGGAACCGGCTTTATGTCTCGGATGCCGGAAGAAATCAAATTTATCTGTACACTCCCCAAGGCACCTATGTAAAAACCTTCGGCCCGGCTTTAAGCGCCTCGGTGCGCTTGGATCAGCCGCAGGCGCTGGCCATGACCGATCCCGGGGAACCCTGGTCGTATTATCACAACCACTATGTTTATGTGGTGGATCAAGACGGCCAACGGATTATCCGCTTTGACCCAACAAATCCGGCAAACAGTGAAAAAATTTTCACCACGGCTCAATTGCCGCAGCCGGGCCAACCGGCACGCCTGGCTTGGATTGCGTTGGATTTCTATGACAATCTTTGGGTTACGGATTCGCAGCGCGGATGCATTCATAAGTTCGACCGCCATTTGAATTACCTGACCTCGTTTGGCTCCGCTGGGGAAGGCGACGGACGGTTTACCCAGCCGACCGGCATTGCCGTCTACCGCCACTTCGGGCAAGTGTTTGTGGCCGAGGCTCAAAGCACCCACTATTTCTGGATCGGAGCGGATATTCTCAACCCCGCCCCCGCTTGGCAGGCACAAACGCCGAGGCGTCTGGAAATTAAATTTACCCTCACCGAACCTTCCCGCTTCACATTACAGGCCACCCGGCGCGGCACCGGCCAAACCCTGACGCTTTGCCAAACCGACTGGCTGGATTCAGGTCCGCAGAGCGTGCTGTGGAACGTCCCGGTTGATTGGCCCGCTGATTTTCAATTTCATTTTATAGCCGAGGCTACTTATTCTTCAGCCACATACTTTGCCCGCCACCTGGAATTAACCTGGCCGGAAAGTAATACCAACACCGCAGAGGCGCAGAGGCCGCAAAGGACTTCACCTTAAAAAATATTTATATAACAAATTTTTTCTCCGCGTACTCTGCGCCTCTGCGGTGCCGGGTGATTAATTGGTAGGTTGCAGGGTGATTTCCACGCGCCGGTTCTTATCCCGCAAACGTTCGTCATTCGAACGCACAATGGGCTGCTTCTCAGCTTTGGGACGCACAATGATGCGGCTTACGGAAATTTTATAATACGCGGTTAAATAACGCATCACGGCTTCCGCCCGGTTCTTGGATAAAATCAAAGCAGTGCCTTTTTCATCCACCGGATCGCAGAAACCTTCCAGCAGAACCTTGGCTTTGGGAAACTTCTTCATGGAGTCCACGGCCGTGCCGATTCGTTCCGAGGCTTCGGACGTGATTTCCGCACGGCCTTGCTCAAAATAAATCACCGCGATTTTCCTGTCCTTATCCAATTCTTCTCCCTGCCCGCGGGCGCTGGCCACGATCATCTTGGGTGAAAGAGAATTAGCGCTGCTCGCCATACTGCTGTTGATGGTGCCGCCCGACGACCGTTCCAACATGCCCGAGGTGGTTTCCTGGTCATTGTTCACGTCCACCAAGACCAAATCAAAGCTCAGTTCAAAAACATTTTTCATGGTTTTCCCGACTTTGTTCTTTCCATTCCATTTGATGGTGTCGGGCATGCCGTCCCCGGAAAGCGAATTGACTTGTTTGTCGGACATGTCGGTTATGTTCATCATCCACTTGGCAATTTTCGGCCCGGCTCCGCGGCGCACTGTGAATAAAACTTCCTTGAGTTCCGTATCCTTGTTCCCGCCCTTGATGTCCACATCCACGGCCAAGCTCTGTTTCACCAAGGAGCGCATCATTTTTTCATCGTCGGTCATGCCCGTCGCCGGTGAAGACACGGTCCCGCGCTTGGGCAATTCCACGGACCCGGTGCCGTCGGCCATGCCGAACGACATCCTCGGATTGGCCAAAGTCTTTTTGCGTTTCTTCTTTTTGGGTTCTGAAGCCAAACCCAGGAAGGCGGTATTAAAATCAATGGCCAAAGAGATCCGGTGCGTGGCTCCCATGGTGCCCATGGGAGCAAACGTGTATCCGAATTTCCACCCGCCCAAAGTCAATCCCAACCCCGCCGCCAACCCGCTCATGGAGCCCATGCTGTTGACATCCGACAGGGTATACCCCGCGCGTAAAAACACCATATCCACAATGCCGTACTCGCCGCCTACATGCAGCTGATACTGGCTGAATGCTCCGGTGGGCAGCTCTACTTCCGCAACCATGTTCAACCGCTGGCTCTCCCCAATGGGAAACGGCCGCCCCGCCCCCAACCGGACTTCCATGGGCAGGGAGTAGCCCCCAACGGACAAACCCACGTTTTGCAGTGCTCCGGCAATAATCAGCCCGGATTCAAACGGGTACTGCACACCCAAATCCAGCGCCATGGCCGTCTGCGACCACTTGCCCAGATTCTCTGAAAAATATTTAAACCCCGCGCCCAAGGTGATCCCGGACGAGGTTTTTAAAGCATACCCCACGTTGCCGCCCATCATGGACAACTCCACCAGCCCCAAACCGTTGATGATGCGGCCGTCATCCGTGATGCCGGTTTTTTCAATGTTGCCCAAGCTGAAATAATTAAACCCCGCCGCCACGACTTGGCCTTCCGCCACGGGCATGCCAAAACCGATAAATTCCTGGCTGATGTCCTGATAGAGGCTGCCGTGAATCATCTCCAGCCACATATGGTTCACATGCCCCAAGCCCGCGGGATTCCAATATAAAGAGGTTATGTCATTGGAGAATACGGCACCGGCACCGCCCATGGCCGTGGCGCGCGTGCCCACGCCAATCAAAAGCTCGGGCATGGCAATCTGCGCCATGGGGTACGTGGTTTCCACTTCCGCGGCCTGAATGCCCAAAATGCAGCTCAGCAAAGCGAAGCCAACCAGCAGGGTAAATTTGAAAGGTTTCATGGCCTACTCTTTCAACTTTTTTGGATATTCCCCTCCCCAGGATTTGGTGGGAGGGGACGAAGGGGCGGGGGTAACAGCTTTAAATTTAAAAGCTCGTCCCCTCACCTTCATCCTCTCCCGCAAGAGACTGTGTCACAACGTCAAAAACGGGATTGCCGCGCTCCCTTCGGTCGCTCGCAATGACCGAAAACCCTTTAAACACGTCAT
>JAGVPM010000137.1 GCA_020052235.1 Candidatus Goldiibacteriota bacterium | reverse complement strand
TCCGCATAATTCCTCACTGGTTATGCCTTGGTTCAAGCACTCATCCGAGCTTCATTTAGACGTATCCTAGAGCGAACACGGTGGCATTATAAATCAATTTTACCGCCATTGATAAAAATTTATGGACTTCGGCTTGTCAAAAGACACATTTTATCTTAAGGTAATACCATTTAGGAACGCAGAGATGCAAAATTTCGCGCCTCTGCCAATTTTTATCTAATACCAAAGGATACAATCGGATGACGTCCCCGCGGATTATTGTCACAATGCTGCTCCTAATCCCGCTGGGCGCCGGGCAAGCGTGGGCTCTGAACTCCACTTCGGTATTGAATGCCGAAGACTGGCGCATAACCCTTGATACCTCGGAACGTTTCGCGCAGCACGCGTACAATGATCCGTTCATTCATTACAAAGATCAAACCGCCCACTATGATTTCTCATCTTCGATCCATTACGGACTGATCGCCGGGACGGAACTGTTGCTTCAGTATCCCATTGTTTCGCTGGATCAAGCCACGGTCAACAACCAAATGCCCAGCCAAAAACCCGCGTTTTTCGAAGACCTCGCCTGCGGTGCCCGCTTCCAACTCCTGGATAACTCCGGAATTACGCCCGCATTTATTTTGGAAACGCGTTTGAATATCCCCACGGGGACTTCGCGTTTCTATGATTACCTTAATTATTTGGGCAATTCCCAATACGCCCTGACCAGCGCCGAGCAGCGTATCCTGCAATGCACGCTTGGAGGTCTGATCAGCACCTATCTGGATCCCGTTGAATTCCACTTAGGCTTTCATTATCAAACGCCGGGGAATTCCATCTTCGAAGTTAACGGCATGAACCATACCGTTGATTTCGGGCAAACGATCGACGCAGCGGCGGGAATAACCGTGTTTTTCTCCAAATCTTTTTCCCTGGGCCTCGAGGGGCAAATGATCTCGCATGCCGCATCCGAATGGAGGCGCAACGGGCAAAATGTTTTGGATGCACCCTATGGATCGCCGGGCGCCCTCAGCCTGCAAACCCACGCGTTGGGCGGTGTGTTTCTGCACAATGCCCTGGAAGCTTATATCGGCCCTGCTTTGACCCTGACGCCCCGGGCCGGTTTTGACATCACGCTGCTTTGCCTCGCCGGACTTACGCCTGATTCCGAAACCGTACGCCTGCAGTTGAATTTTTCCAGGCTGTTTAAACACGCGCGCCTGCGGCCTAAAAAATTCCGCGCTGCGGGCAAACGTGCCGTGCATGAACCCGGAAACCTCTCCCGCAGGCAACAAAGCGATGAAATAAGGAATTTGCAGGATCAAGCCGATGATGCGCTCCAGCGCGATGACCTGGCCGGAGCCGTTACCGCGTGGCGCGAAATTCTAAAACATAACCCCCGCCACCGCAAAGCCCTGGCGGCCATGCGGGAATATCAGGATGACATTCAGGAAAGCATCAAGCAACTTTACCTGGACGGCATGCAGGACTATGTGCAAAACGACTATGCCTCCGCCATCGCCCAATGGCAGGAAGCTCTCCGCTACAACCCCAATGACGCCAAAGTATTGAGCTCCATTGCCCAGACCCAAAAAAAATTGGAAAGCATCCGTCAAATCAAACGCCAAACCCCCACGCCCAACACGCCGCCGCAGGGAACCGGCATGCCTGTTCCCTGCCCATGATGGTCCAGGCATTTTCCAGCTTGCCTACAGGAAACTTTCAGTCTATGGTAATTGCGTTTAAACCATGCTTGCTTGCGGGGGATTTTATGTTTAAGCACCTGCGCAGGGGTTTGAGTTTAGTCCTGCTGTTTGTTTACCTGGCAGGCGCCGAAGAACCCAGTGCGCCACAACCTTCACTTTGGTCCAATGTAGGGCACGAGCTCCTGGGAGTGGCCGGGTCGCCGGTGGACGGAACCTTCTCCGGCTATCTCATGGCCGCGGGTTTCGGCGGCGCGCTTTATCTGGGTTTGCAGCACGATCTTGATTGGTATCGCGCCGTGCAGGATCGCCGCGATCCTTATCAGGATAAAATCATGCCCGTGCTCACCTTGTGCGGTGACGGTTGGTTTGAGGTCGGCACCTTCGCCGCCCTTTATCAATTTGGCGATCCCTACGCACAGCAAGTCGCGGCTCAGGCCGTGGAAGGTCAAATCAACGTCGCTTTGCTTTCTATGGCCGCCAAATTAATTTTTTCCGCCACCCGGCCCAGCGCGGATGACACGCAACGCCTCTGGTTTACAGGTACGCTCGGCGACTCAAGTTTCCCCTCCGGTCATTCCATGAGCATATTTTGCAGCGCCGCCATCTTGGGGCGCGCCTATAACGCGGAGTGGCTGACCTTCCCCTTGGCCGCGGCTGTGGCCTATTCGCGCATTTATAATCAAAAACATTGGCCTGCGGATACGATTGCCGGAGCGGGACTGGGCACCCTGATCGGGTACGCCGTGGCAACCTGGCACGAACAACTGCCGGCCAAGGATCCGGCCATTCGCTTTACGGCCGCACCCACCGATGACGGAACCATGGTGATGGTCACATGGCGCTACTGAAGCACGGCCTCCTCGCGGTTTTGCTTGCCGCTGCCTGCGCGGTTCACGCCCAGGCCAGTGATGAATTTTTATCCCAATTTGATTTCTCGGGTTTTATCCAAGGCCGCGCGACAACCTTGCTCTTTAACAAAGATATGCCCCAGGGTGCGCTCAATGATCTTCCGAGTCCGGACCGCGCCGGCGGCGAGGCCTCTACCCAGGCTTTAATTAAGCGCCTGGAATTTAATTTGAACGCCGATTTGCCTTGGGCCGGTTGGTCCATTAAAACCACTACCGGAGTCGGAGGCTCGCAAACCGTATTTAAGGATATCTACCTGGCGTATCAGCCAGTTGCCGAATGCACCATCAAGCTGGGCCAATTCCGCGTGCCGTTCGGCGTCGACCCCCAAATTTCTTCCGGCGATATGGAACTGGTGGAGCGCCCCTTGATTTATAGTTTCGGCAACTTTGGCTGGGTGGCTCCGCTGGGTATGGAGTTTGTCGGAGAACGCGATTACGGTTTGCGCGCGGATTGGGTTTCAAAGCCGGGATTTGCCAATTTTGCTCCCATAGTGCAAGCAGGCGTGCTGGGCGGCAATGGCCACAACGTGCAGGCCAAATCCCTTTCCCAGGTCATGGCGCGGATGGCCGTGGTCAATCAGGTTGACTTTGTGGATTTAAAAAACAATTTCACCTTGGGCTTTTCCGGTTCCTATGGCGCCAACCGTTTCATCCAACGCACGGAAACCTACTCCCCAATTGGTTCCACGGGCGATATGGACACCCGGCCGGATTTGGCCGTGCGCGCAGACAATCCGGGCGGCCGCGGCACGGTCGCGGTTTGGGGCGTGGATGCATCGACGCGCATGGATAACCTGGTCGTCAAAGGCGAGGCCGTTTCCCGGCAAATCGGCGATTATGCTGCGCAAGGCTATTATGCCACCGCCATTATTGAATTTGGCGACTTTGGCGTTCCGCTTGATCTGACCCTGCGCTGGGATGAAGCCATCCAAGGCTATGCCGACGGCAGCCATTTGCCCAATGTTTGGTATCAAGCCTATACCGCCGGATTAACCTGGCATCCGGATAAGCACTGGCGGGTACAGGCCAATTATATAGTATTGTTGCTGGATAACCAACAGCATGTATTTCCCGGTTCTGATTTATTCATCCTGCAAGTGCAATGGAATTTTTAAATAGAACTAGTGTTGTGTCTCCAACGCTTCTTTATATTTGATTGTCATTGCGAGGAGCGTTTTTTGCGACGAAGCAATCCGTTCTTGCTGCAAATAATGGTTAAAAGCGAGAGATTGCTTCGCTTCGCTCGCAATGACAAATGTAAAGCTATTTAAGAGACACTACACTAATGTTGTGTCTCACGCTGTTTGGTCTTTATTTATTTAAATTCCTCTCCCCTTGCGGGAGAGGAATCTGTTTCTAATTTAACGAGGTGTACTATGCCAAAATCCAAAGTGGCGCTGGTGCGCTGTGATTCGTATGACCCTGCGGTAGTGGAAAAAGCCCTGCAGCGCGGCTTGGACTTGCTCGGCGGCATTCAGGTGTTTATACGCCCTGGGGAACCCGTGCTGTTCAAACCCAACCTGCTGACCCCCGACCCGCCCGAACTTTGCGTGACCACGCATCCGGCCGTGCTGCGTGCCGTTGCCCGATTATTTCAGGCAGCCGGTTCTAAAACCGCCTATGGTGATTCCCCGGCCGTGGGGTCTCCGGGTTCCGTGGCCAAGAAAGCCGGGCTGGCCGTTGTGGCCGAGGAGCTCGGCATTGAGTTGGCGGATTTCGTAACGCCGGTGGAAGTTTCCTTTCCCGCGGGACACCAAAATAAAAAATTCATCCTGGCCAAAGCCGTGGCCGACCGCACACACGCCCTGATCAATCTGCCGAAAATGAAAACCCACGGCCTCATGCGCACGACCGGCGCCGTAAAAAATATTTTTGGCTGCATTCCCGGTTTGCTCAAAGCCGAATTTCACGTCAAATTGCCCAATGCCCATCCTTTTGGCCGTATGCTGGTGGATCTGAATCTTTGCGTCCAACCGCGTTTGCACATCATGGACGGAGTCATGGCCATGCAGGGCAACGGACCGCGCAGCGGCACGCCCCTGGCGGTGAATGCCCTGCTCATTTCCGCCGATCCCGTGGCTTTGGATGCCACGGTCGCGCGCCTTATGGATATGGACCCCTTGGTCCCGCCCACGGCCGCCTATGGTTTGGAATATGGATTAGGAACATATAAAGAAGAAGAGATCGAGGTGCTCGGCGATGCCATCGGCTCCCTGCGCCCCAAACGCTACAAAGCCGTAAAACTTCCGGTTCCGGAAAAAGAACCTTCGGGGAAAGTGCAATTTCTCCGCCAATGGATCGTGCCCAAACCGGTGATTTCAAAGACACGCTGCACCCGCTGCGGCACCTGCGTGCGCATGTGCCCCATTGATCCCAAAGTCGTCAACTGGAAGGCCGGGGACAAATCCCAACCGCCCGTATACGACTACCCGCGCTGTATCCGCTGTTATTGTTGTCAGGAACTTTGCCCGGAGCGCGCCATTAAAATCCGCACGCCTCTGCTGGGGTGGCTCATCCGGCGCGGGTAACCAAAATCATATTCACCGCAGAGACGCAGAGCGCGCGGAGGAAACCTGCGAACTCTGCGCCTCTGCGGTGGAAGCATTGCTTATTTCAAACCGCAAATTACCTCAACGGCAGCGTCAGCACCGCCGACTCGCCTTTGTCGGTTTCAATGCCTTCCTTGGTCAGGGCTGAAACCGCAAACCGCCAGGCTCCTGCTTCGGGATTTTTTATATACAGAAAATTAATATCAATGGGGGTCTCGGAGATTTTCAGCATATTTCCAACCGGACCTTTTCCGCGGTAGACATAATACTTGCGCATCATGCCTTCATTGGGCCAATACAAAAGCACCCCTTGTCCCACTTTCATATGCGAAGGCTTGTCCGGCGACTTCCTCCACGCCGCTTCTTGTTCCTTAAGTGTGCCTTTGACTTTTTCGGCCTCGGCTTTTAATTTTTCATTTTCCGCTTTAACGGTCTCTATAAATTTATCCGCCGATTGTTGAATTTCGATTGCTTTGTTGTCGGCCATTTTTTTCACAACAAACCAAGTCATCACGGCGCCCGCCAACAGGCCGACGGCAATACCCGCCATCAACGGCATGCCCCAAATTGATTTTCCCGAAACCCCCGTTTGCTCGGTTTCATCTTCTTCAGTTTGGAATACATTCAACTTCGTGCGCCCCGCGGATACGTGTTCCGGTGCACGATAGGGTTCTTCAACAGCCCGCGGCTCAAATTCAACTCGCGGCTCGGATGATTCGATTATGCCGGGTTCATTTGAAGTTGCATAAACGGCAGGCCGCGACACCACTTCTTCTTCCATCGCCCTCACCACAGGCCGCGACACCACTTCTTCTTCCATCACGGGCGCCACGGGTTGCGAGACTACCTCTTCTTCCATCACGGGCGCCACGGGTTGCGAGACTACCTCTTCTTCCATCACGGGCGCCACGGGTTGCGAGACTACCTCTTCTTCCATCACAGGCGCCACGGGTTGCGAAAACACCTCTTCTTCCATCACAGGCGCCACGGGTTGTGAAACTACCTCTTCTTCCATTTCCCCAGACGGAATTGTCTCCGGTATTGCTTCGAAAATCTCATTGGGATGTGCAATATCTTCAATTGTTGACGGTGTTGCTTCTTCGCCCATTACGAACGAAGAGGTAGCCGCCGCTAGTGCTTCCGGCGTTTTCTCTTCCTCGCCTATGGTTTCGGCCGCAGCAACTTCCGGCATCCAGCCCATGGGACTGGCTTCAATCGGAGCAGAATCCGCTTGGGATTCCGTAACCGGTATGCTTCCGGCCGGGGCCCAGTTTAGCGGTTCTTCGGGAACAGTTGCAGGTTCGGCAGGTTCGGCGCTGAACGGCCCGCTTTGCGGCAGGATTGCCACTGCTTCAGTATTTAAGTCTTCGCTGCTTGGCTCAACACTGGATGCAAACGGCATATAATCGTCAGGCACAACGACCGCGGCTGCTTCTTTGCTTTCTTCCGGGGACATTTTATTTTTTTTCTTTTTCTTGGTGGTCTTCTCTGTTTCAACAGGCTCTTCCGTACTCTTTTTGCGCCCGCGCTTTTTCTTCACCGGTTGCGCCGCCTCTGACTCTGCCTCTGCCGCAGCAACCACGGGTTCTTCCGGCCGCTCAGCCGCTGCATCCGCCGCGGAATTTTCCGGAGCCATTTCAAAACGCGCGGTCACTTCCTCGTCCTGCGGCTTCACGGGTTCCACGTTTTCCCAGGCAGGCGCGGTTTCGGTTTGTACCAACGTATCCTGCGCCGCATCTTCCTTCATGGCTTCGTCAAACAAGGCCACCAATTCCGGTTCCAACTTGCCGCTTTGGGGCGCTTGATCCGAATACGGTTCTTCGGCCGTTTCCACAGGTGCAAATCCGGTTTCCTGATTCACCTCCGCGGCGGGAATATCGGCAGGGACCGGTTCAGGCGCGGCTGGTTCCGATTCGGCCGCAGGGCCGGGAATCGTATCCGGCATGATATCAGTATCCGGTGCGGACGGGGCCGCAGGTGGAACAAAGGAGTAATTTTCCACTTCAGCGGGAATTTCGGCATTGGATTCGCCTTTGTACTCCAATAAATCCATGACCGAGTGAGAAACTACCGCAGGCTGATTGCCAGCGCGCGCCAACAAGAAATCACAAATTTCATTGAGCGCCATTTGCAGGTCTTCCGGCATGGCATACACCTGGGCAATGCCGTCCATCATCATTTTAACTTCGCTCAACTGGTTAACCGCGGGATGATCGTAATTGTATCCCCGTTCCCAAAAAATGGCGCCTAAAAACCCCGAAAGGTGCTGAAACAGTCCGGCTTCGTCTTGTTTTAACCCGACCTCCGGATTGCCTTGAATCTGATTCAAACGGCTTATCACCAAGTACGCGGCTACCATGCCGTCGCGGGCATCCATGGCCGTCAAACCACCTTGCGTCAATAATTGACGCAGCCGTTGCAAATACCCTTCCATAAACTGCACCTCCGGTCAGCGGTTCGAACCTTATTATCTTATTATATTCCCGAGGGCTTCGCAACCGTTGAATCACGGAACCGACGTTTTCATGTGCGGAAACTGATTGTCATTTCGAGCGCAGCGAGAAATCTAATTCGCGCGTTTCTTTTAGATTTCTCGTCGCTTCGTTCCTCGAAATGACAGTATACCGTGAAAACGCAGCTGTAATGTTACGGCACGGCCGTGGGCTTGGACTTCATGTCGTTGACTTTTTCCACGCGGTAACGGATAAGCGTCTGGTATTTTTTCGGATCGCCGCGTCCAAAAAATCCCGGACCTTTTAAATATTCTTCCTCATGCACGCCCACCACCGCATACCCTTGGGCCTGAATGAATTGCTGCAATTTTTCAATGGATGAAACTTCCTCACTGTAGGGACCGCTGTGCAAAATTTCCGCCACAGTGCCGTACTCCCAGGTTTCCAAAGCAGCATGCGGGGCGACTTTAAGTTCTGATTTGGGCAACCGGACTATTTTTTCCGGCACCGGCAGCCCATAAAGCCCCACCCATTGCTCCGCGGGTGTGTCCAGGGGTTGCGGCCACCGCGCGCGCGGAAATTCCAGGGGCAAATTCTTAAATTCAACCTTGAGCGCATAAAACGCCTTAAACAAAGTTGACATGGCCTGCTTGCCGACCGCATTGGGATCACCCTTAAGCCTTACGACCAGCATTTTTTGCGCAGGGCGTTCCGAAATATGCGGCATTTTAAGATATTGGTACACTTGAAAATCACGTGTATGGGGTAAAAAATTCCAAAAAATCAATACGCCCACCACCATGACAAATAATGAGATCGCCCATTTCGACATCAAGGTTGCTCCTTCAGTTTAAAATGCTTCACCGCGGCTTTTACCACCGCGTCCGGCATGATATCCGGCACCTGGCCGGTCGGCGACCGCAGCAAAGCGTGTTGGCGCAGGTCATACGGATGCCACTCGGCTTCGGGCTCATCGGTCCACAACGTGAGCGTGCGGGCTTGAACCGCCACGGCAATATGCTTGGGCCCGGAATCGGTCGTCACCACCCCGCGGCTGTGCGCCAACAGGGCCCCGGCTTCTTTCAAACCGCGGCTAAAAAAAGGGACCTTAAATTTCAAATTCCGCATAATATCCGCGCTCAAAGCCTGGTCTTGCGGTCCTGCCAGAATAACCCAAGGCACGCGGGACTGCGTACGCATGCCGGTTAAAAACGCCGCCACGGCCGCAGGCGTCCATTGCTTGCGTTCCTTGCCGGCGCCGGGAATCAATACAAAGTATTGCCGCGCCCGGAGCCCGTGATCGTTTAAAAATTGTTTCACAAACTGATGATACCGCGGTTCGAGGTTGAAAACCAATTCTGCTCCGGCTGAATTCAATCCCAAGGCACGGACGGCATCCAAATCGCGCTCAATGGCGGACTTGGATTCTTTTTTTGCGGAAATTTCAAGCGTGGCGTAATAATTCGCTCCGCTGTGGTTATGGACAACCCGGATTGGCACACCTCCGCCCCAAAGCATAAACGCGGTCCGGCGTGTGGCGTGCAAAGCCACCCCCAGGTCAAAGGCCTGTTTGCGGAGGCGGCTAAAAAACCGGGCATGATACCAGGGATTGATGGCGTTTTTTTGATACACCCAAACTTCGTCCACATCCGGATTGCCCAGCAAAACTTCCCGGCCTTGCGGCGATACCACCACCGTCAGGCGGGCATCCGGAAACCCGCGGCGTAAAGCCCGGAGCGCAGGCGTGGCCAGCAAGGTATCGCCCATGGCCCGCACTTTAACCACCAACAGGCGCTTAATGTCCATGGCCTGCATCCTAGTCCCGGCTTTCCGCGAGCATTTGCCCAATGGCCGAGGAAACTTGCTCTAAGGAAATAGCGGTCATGCATTCAAGTCCGCGCGGACACTCGTTGCGCACGCAGGGAGCGCAGGCAATGCCCGGCGCCCTGACAATACGGCTGTTGGCGCCAAAAGGACCGGTGACATTCGGATCGGCCGCGCCTTGCAGCACCAAAACCGGTACGCCTTGGGCATAGGCCAAATGCATGGACCCGGAATCATTGCTGACCAAAAGCGCCATGCGCCTTATAACGGCCATGGCCTCGCGCAAATTGGTTTTCCCCGCCAGCACGGGCGGTTTGGATTGCGTATGCGCGGCCACTGCCTGCGCCACGGCAGCATCCGCACCGCTGCCCACCAATACCACGGCATAACCTTGCCGGGCCAATTCATCGGCCAACTGGGCATACCGCGCAGCGGGCCAGCGGCGGCTCACGGCCACCGATCCCGGTGCCAAACCGATCAGCTTCTTTTTCTCCGGGACGTTCAACAAAACATCGGCCCGCGCCAATTCCTCGCCGGTCGCCTTCAGGAAAAAATTAATTTCCCCTGCCATATCCATGTCAACTCCGGCGGCTTTGGCCACATTAAGATAGGTTTGCGGCCTGGGCCAATTCCGCTCGTGCCCGATCCAGGAAACCTGAGTGGTCAAAAGCCACGCACGATGATCGGCAACATACCCCACCCGCTTGCGGCTTCCGCTCCAAAACGCCAGCCATGCCGAGGAAAATGAATTGGGTAAAATAATCGTTAAATCGTATTTTTCGCGGCGCAATCCGCGCACACAGGAAAACCAGGACGAGTGCGGGCCATCCAAATACTTGATCTGCTCCACATCCGGATTGTTCTCCCACACGGGAGCAACCCAGCGCTTGGCCAACACATGAATGCGGCAAGCCGGCTGCGACCGTTTCAAAGCCCGCAAGACCGGAGTCGCCATCACCGCGTCCCCCACCCAGTTGGGGCTGCGGAGCAATATTTTCGAAGAACGTTTATCGTGCAAGGCCATCGTGTGCTTCCTTACATTCACATTTTTTTACAACACGGTTTTAAAACGCAAACCCCAAAAACATTTTCCAGGCCACGTCGTTGACGGCAAAATCATAGTAATTTCCCCGCACCTGGTAACCGTTGGAATAGTAGTCATACGACGTGCCTTTGTACGTCATATATGTCGAGGTGATATCGGTGCCGAGAAAAAACACCCGGCCTATAAAAAAACGCGCCCCCACGCCATAGTCAACACCAAACCCCGGCGAACCTATGTATTTATAAAAATCATGATAGTATGTTCCGCCCACAAACCCGGCGTGCAGGTAGGGATCCACCACCCGGTTTTTAAAAATATGAAACACGCCCCCAATACCGAATTGCGGCCCAAAAAGTCCCCAGCTTTGCGTCAACGAATCCCTGCTGTTGTCCGTAAAGTCCCAGTGATACCCCTTGAAATCCG
>JAGVPM010000150.1 GCA_020052235.1 Candidatus Goldiibacteriota bacterium | reverse complement strand
TCCCCCTGTCGGGTGTGTAAAGGACTTCGCGGTAGGAACAGGCATGCCTGTTCCCTACAACGTCACCTTCAAGCAAGTGCGCCCTGCCGGGCGCACAAATAAAAAAGCGGTTGGAAGGAATCCCTCCCAACCGCTTCCCCGTTTATCCCCGGGGTACGGGTCTTATTTTTGCTCGCCTACGTCTTTTTTTCATACCTAGTTTCTATATACGTTCTACTCCTTCAGCACATTTGGCGCATAGACGATCTTGGTCCACCATGCCGCAGCTTCCATTTCCTTCAAACATTGCAACCAACTATCCCAGGTATCATTACCGCTTTCTTCCATGACAGCTTCTACGTCCGAGTCCGGCTTAAATTGATTCTGCATTTCACGGGACAGCTTCAACATGCCGGTAAAATCTTTTTTAGCTTTCAATACCTGCATCTGTTTTTTCAATTCCACAGCGCGCGCCTTGTCAGCGCTTTGGTCGGATTTGGGGCGAGTTCCTTTGGCATCACCCAAGGCCGCTTGTTTCGGATAAGCGATCCGGAAATATTTCTCATAAATCGCCGTGCCTTCATCCGTTGATTTACCGTCTGCTTTCAATACACGTTTAAAATAAGCGCGCGCCAATTTACCGTATTGTTTTTCCACGTCCGCATACTCAGCTTCCTTGCGGATGCCTTTCAACACTTGAGTTTTCATCTGTTCCAACACTGGAAACACATGGTGCTGTTTATATTGCAAGACGGTCACCAGTACCAATTCTTTGTCCTGTTTGCCGATTTTTTGTTTGTAGATCAGGTTGAACCCTTCCTGCGTTTCCTCGGAATAGGTTTCCAGGAGGTCACCTTGGATCAGGTGTGCTGCATAAAAAACTTTGACTTTCTCTAAACTTTCCTTGGTTAGAAAAACCGTCTTGGAAGCATACTGCGCACTATCCGTTTCACGCAGTGCCTGAGGATATGACGGCACATCGTGCGGCAGGATAATATCCGCTCCCTCGCCTCCGTCCGCCCAAAGCCCGGGTGTTGTGATCATACCCGCCAAACACAACAAACCAATTGCCGCTACAATGCTTTTTTTCATTTGGCACCTTCCTTTTTTTGTCCAACAGATATTTTCGGCACCCAGTGCAGCCCCGCCAGTGCAACCAGGGCCAAAATGCCTCCCAAGGCAAACGGTGCCGCGGGCGAAATCCTGGTCCACAACCAACCTGCGAGCAAACTGGCGGGCAAGGCCGCCAACCCCATGGCGGCATTAAACAGTCCGTAGGCCGCGCCGCGTTTTTCATCCGGCACCAATTCGGCCACCATGGCTTTGGCCGCCCCTTCGTTTAACGCGTAGAACAATCCGTAAAACGCATACAACACCCAAACCATCCAGGCCGCGTTGGCCAGGGCAAAACCAAAATAGGCCACGGCATAAACACCCCAACTGTACGCAATGACCTTCCGGCGCCCGATGCGGTCCGACCAACGCCCGGCCGGAATGGCGGCCAGCGCGGAGATTAAATTAAACAACGCATACGCCACGGGAATCATCACGGTTGCCATGCCCAACTGCTGGGCGCGCAAGATTAAAAAGGCATCCGAAGAATTTCCCAGGCTAAAAATCAACATCACCACAAAAAAACTCAGGGCCGGGCCTTGGACCGCGGACCAGGAAAAACGCTGCTTGGCCACCGGGGCCACGCGCTCCCTGACAAAAAAACCGATAATGACCAGCGGCACGGCAGCCAGGATGCCCGCGACTACGAATAGCTCGCGATACTTGTTGGGGTGGTTTATCCACAACTGTAAGATCCAAAAACTTAACAAGGGACCAACCACGGAACCCAATGTGTCCAATGTGCGCTGGATGCCGAACGCCAATCCTAATTTCTTGTTCCCGGCCGACCCGGCCACCAAGGCATCACGCGGGGCTTCTTTCAACCCCTTGCCCACGCCATCGGTTATCCGCAGGCCCAAAGCCGCCGAGCCCGAGCCCGCAAATCCAAACAACAGCCGCGCCACTGCCGAGAACGCATATCCGGCAAACACCACGGCTTTGCGCATGCCCAAGGCATCGGAAATATACCCGGCGCCAATTTTCATCAGGCTCACCACTCCCATCAGCGAGCCTTCAATCAGTCCGATGAATTCCTTATTCAAACCCAGGACCGTGGTGTAGAACAACGGTAAGTTGGGCTGGATCATGTCCTGCGCCATGCCGCCGAAAAACGACACCCAGCCGAGCGCGTAAATATTGCGCTCGACCTTGGCGTCTTTCAATTCAGACTGATTGGTTTCTTTGGCTGAGGACGATTTCATGCCGCACTTCCTTCATGACTGCAAATGACATACCCCCGGATTTTACCATAAAACATGCCTTTAAATGAAATGGTAGAGACGCAAAATTCCGTATCTCTACGTTCACATTCTTTCTCATTGCTTTCCCTAATCCCGCATATTATGATTCAGGCGTTTTATTATTAACCTCGGGAGTCCAGACATGAAACTCGTCAGATCCATTAATATTTTTCTGCTTTCGTCCGCACTTTTTTTCACCGCGCTTTTCGCGTTCCTGTATGTCGCCAATACGGGTAAAAATCTCCACCGCGTGCCTTTCAAACCGCCCCAAGCTTCGGCGCAAGCCTGGGATGAAGTTTTTCGCCATCCGCAGGATATCTCCGTCACCACGTATGCGGCCGGAACGATCAACGTAAAAAAATCAGCCATAGAAAACCTCAAACACCCGAATGCCATCGGTATCCAAGATGAAGAAATGACCGTGCCCGTTAAAGCTTACTTGCTCAAACATGCAGTCCACGGGTATTGGTTGGTGGACGCAGGCTTTGATCAATCCTATGCAAAAAAACCACATGGCAGCATGCGGGGGGTATTCAGTATGTTCGTTCCCAAATCCTCGCAAATCGAAGGTCAAGCCCTGAGCCAAATTCTGGCCAAACAAAACATCACACCAGACGGAGTATTCCTTACGCACCTGCATTTTGATCACACGGCCGGTATCCTGGATTTCCCATCCGAACGCATGGCTTTCACGGCAGGCAAAGGCGAACTGTATTTAAACTTGCGTTATATTCTCCACGGGGAGCACTTAGGCAAAATTAAAGAACTTCAGGAAATTGATTTTTCCCAAACGAAATCCTTCGCTCCATTCGGACCGGCGGTGGATGTTTTTGGCGATGGCTCGCTCTGGGCCATTGCCACGCCGGGACATACTCCGGGACAGGTTTCCTATTTGGTTAACAGTACGGCAGGTCCGGAATTAATTACCGGTGATGCGTGCAATTTGAAGGAAGAATTGGAAAAAGGCATCGGGCCCGGATCTTTCTCCTCGGACCTCAAACAAGCGCAAATCAGCCTGGATGAAATCAGGGCCTTTAAACAAAAATACCCGCAAGTAAAAATCCAATGCGGGCACGAATTATAAATTCAGGGTTTTTTCCAAGAACTTTTTAAACTCAACCGCATCCGGTTCCACGCTGGTTAAAATTTTATTCATTTGCTGAAAATCCAGCAACTCAATATTTGTCAATCTGGGTTTGATGTAATAATCCGGCCGTGACTGCTTGAGTTTATTTTCAATGTTGGCCGCTTCCATCATCTGAAAGGTGGAAAAAAACGCCTCAAAAATGCCGGGTTTCCGCACCCCTTTGCCCTCGGGCAGCTTTTCACCAATGACATTCACGGCTACCAGCACATCGCACTCGCCGCGAATCAATTCATACGGCAGGGAATTCACCACACCGCCGTCCACCAGCACCCGTTGGTCGGCCACCACGGGTTCAAAAATACCGGGCAAGGAAATACTGGCGCGCACTGCTTCCGCCAGGTTCCCTGCTTTAAAAACCACCTCTTGCTGCTTCCAATAATCCGCAGCCACGATCCGCAAAGGAATATCAAGTTCTTCGATCCGTTTGTTTTGCGTAAGCTTGGCCAGAAAGCGGGAAATTTTTTCCCCTTGAATCAAACCCTCTTTCACATGCAGCCAGGAAAAATCCATCAAGGACAAAATGTCCCGCCAGTTCAACTCTTTAAAAATGCGCTCAATATCCACCCCGGTGTGACCCGAAGCGTACAAAGCGCCGATTAGTGCGCCCATGCTGGTCCCGGAAATCACCGCCGGGCGCAGGTTCAATTCGTCCAGTACTTTTAAAAACGCAATATGCGCAATCCCGCGCGCACCGCCGCCACCCAGCGCAATGCCGAGGCGCTTTTTCTTAAGGCCTAAAAAATCAAACAAACCCACATGTGTCCAAATTAGCGCATAAAAAAGCCTAACCCCACCGGTATAATGGAAGCGCGCCCGACCAAAATACCGTGAAAACAAGGAGTTAGGCTATGG
>JAGVPM010000066.1 GCA_020052235.1 Candidatus Goldiibacteriota bacterium | reverse complement strand
GTCGGTGGCATAGATTGAAACCGGGAAATAAACACCCGACAATTCAGAACCGGCTCCATAGGAATTGGCAACCCCGCCTTTAGGCTCCGTGGGAGTAACCCCCGAATACCATCCGGCAGCCGCCACGCCGCCAATGCCGCCGGCCATATTGGAATTACCGCTGCCCTCCACCAAAATCTGTCCCGGGGCTTGTAAAGCCAGACCATACGCCGCCGCCGCATTTACGGTCATGGTGGGAGTTGTCCCTGAACTGATAGCGCCATTTGAAGTATTCGTGGCTGTGATATTGGCCGGTGCCGCGCGGTGGAATTTGAAATCATAGGGATAAGCAACCCCGTTGTTTAAACCGCTATTAACAAAATCCGCATATCCATTATTGTAATCAATCCGCGCTGCCGGCCACGTGGGTGCAAAAACATCCGTGGACGTGATGGCCACATAATCAATGGCTCCTTTGGTTACATTGCCGTATGCATCGCAGGCATAGACCTCGATATTAACCCCTTGGCCGGCTGTCTGCGCAGCGGGTGATCCGGAATATCCTACAAACTGAGTGGGCGGTTGGGCCGTATACACACCGCCGCCGCTGATGTCCATGCTCGGGATAATGGGAATCAAGCGCGCAAACACATTGGGATCCACCATGAAAGCGGATGAATAACCCAAATGAGCTCCGTAGGAATCCGAAAACTGGGCATTGATGCTGTTACCGACACCCTGATACTGTTTATACGCCGTTAAATTGAAATACCCCAGGCCATTATTCGGCAATTGCACGATAGTCGGGTATAACGTATTGGTGGAAGACCCCAGAGCTAAGGTGACATTATTGCTGGCTGAAAATGCAGAGACGCCATTACGATTGTCCATGATATTGCCGTACTGATCTTGAGCCGTTATCGTGCACCAGAACGGTACGCCAGCCATGATACGGCCCGATGACGTAACTGGTTCAGTTTTGAAAGCATATGTGTTTCCGGTTCCACCAATGCGGGCCAGGTACGTATGGCTGACATTGATGGGCGGAACACCGTTGCCGCCCAAAGTAAAGGCCGTCATGCCGCCATCAGTGACATTTGCCAGGGTAACGGTCTGGTATCCATTGGTTCCAACTGTGTACAATTTAAAATTGCTGGAACTGTACTCACCGTCAGACAAAACGACATTACCAAGGGGTGAACCGCCCATAGTCGCCGGATATGGGTCTGAAGAAGCAATATTAATGGTATGCGTTGCACCTTGGGCCGTATTAGTAATCTTGTTCCAATAATCATCGCAAAGATAAAATTTCATGGTAAATGCCTGGCCGGCTTCCTGAATTACAGGGTTGCCTATGTACCCCGGGAACCCTCCGGGCGGATAGGTATCCGGCGCAATTCCGGGCTTGGTATTCATACCCGGGGCAATAATCAACATTTTCCGCCTGGCATTATGATGAACAATCGGATTGATCCCAACACTGGACCCCACAGTACCCACTTTACATTGAATGGTAATTCCGCCAAAAAACTGGCGATAAATGCTCACCGGGCCATACCAGACACCACCTGAAAAATTAACGCGCTGGGGACTGATGACGCGGAAAGGCTCTTCATAAGCCTGGGTCGTAGTCAGATTGGCTTGCCCGTTAAATGTGGTGGCGATATTTTCATAAATTTCATTAGGCAGGGTATAAGCCGTGATGCTCAAGTTAAACGGAACGCCGGCAATCAAATTCGTGGGCAGGTCCACGCCGCCATAACCCGTAATTTTAAAGTGGTCAATACTGATCGCATTCACAGTATAAATCGAGGTGTAATCTTCAACTCCCAAAGTATCATTGTCTGCGGTTAGCGTATATACGTCCGGATTGGTAAGCGTGGTCGAAATAAGCAAGGCCCCGTTCAATACTGTCCAAGCACTGTCATTAATATTGCTGGTATTGGGTTGCGTATATGTATGGATGGCGGTATTTGCCGCAACCTGATTCCACCACGCATCTGTGGCGTAGACCGTTATGTTAAACGCCGTTCCCGCCTGTTGGGAATCGGTCGTGCCGGAATAACCGCCCAAAGAATTCCCCAAACCGCCGCCTGTTCCAGGCCGGTATTGCAAACCAGGCGCAATCACAAAAAGTTTGGTGAAACTCGCGGCATTGACCGTGAAAGACGCACTGGTCCCATTGTGCCCCGTGCCATTGGCCACATCGGACACGAAAAGATTCGCGGTTCCCGCGCGGTAAACCGTTGCTGTCGGTTGTAAAACGCCACTGGTAAAACCGCCTACCACGGTCCAGGTCACCCCGCTCGCGGTTCCATCGGCGATATTAATAACACTTTGTTCCGGATTATGATAATCCAACAAGGGACTCGTAATATAAACCGGCCCTGTAAACCCGGTTACAGCATTGTTCCATTGGTCTTGCGCCGTAATTTGTGGACTAAAAGACGTACCGGCAGTTTGGGTTCCGCCAATGTTTCCTACTGCAAAATGGTCAATGGCATTGGCAACCACGGAGAAATACGCCCCGGTAGTGCCATCCAACAAAATACCTCCACTGATGGTCAAACGCTGTGCTGAAGCCCAAGCCGCGGTCAAGGTCATGGATATTTGATTATTTCCCGGTATTGCAAAGGGTGATGCAGGCGTAAATGATTGGCCCGCATCGGTGCGCTCCAATACGGCCGTCACTGTCGGATAATCCGCGCGCAAGTTACCATAGGCATCCGTAACCATAACCGACACGTTCACCGGAACTCCGGCTGTCACATTGCCGGCATTGCCATTGCGTCCCCAAAACGTGCCATACCGTTCTCCGGGCGTATAGGTCTGACCCGGCATAACCACCAAGTATTTATTAGCCGTCCCCGCCGTGCTGATATTAAAAGTATTCGAATCAGCAAATATAGTGGGGATGGTGGTATTCCCTATGCGCAAAACATAATTATTCCCGGCTTTTCGGATGTAAAATGTACTCGAGTAAATTCCGCTCGTAAATGAGAGCGTATTGGGAATATACGTATACGTGGACGCTGACTGCGTCACCTCCGTCGGGCCACCCGTGATCACCACATACATGGTGGTGGTTCCGCCGACGGTTGTGGCGGTGTTTCCATAGACGTCATAAGCTTTTACAGTCAAAGCCGCTGTTTGTGAAACATCGGCCGGGGGAATGATGGTGTTGATGGCAAAATGGTTCAACGAGGTTGGCAACAACGGCACATTATCCGTACCGCTGACAGGTCCGCCGAGGGACATGGTCATGACCACAGTCCCAGTACCTACGGTATGTACATTCACGGTTGTAACAGGTACACCATTACTCACGCCAACATTCGAATAGGTTGTATCCGAAGACGCCAAAGTGCCTGTGGTGGCGCCGGTTTTCGTATTCCAATAAGCATCGCAAACATAAGCCGTCATGGTGAAATTAGCACCGGCTGTTTGAGAGTTAGTCATTGGAGACGCGCCCGAGCGGCCATTGCCGCTGCTCGTACCGGAAAGAATTGTCTGAGTAGGGCCAAGCAGCAACCATTGATTGGTCGCTTGCGTTGAAATCGTGAATATGGAAGAAGTATTTTTCGGATAGTTCACCGCAGGTGGATTCGTTTTAACGACCTGGAAACGCGCATACTGAGTAGCATGATATAACGTCATTACTGAAATATTTGGGTAGGCAACACCTTGTGAGAATGTAATCGTGCCTAAATTTACCGTCGCCCCATTGGCACCTGCATCTAACGCATACAGAGTTGCAGTGCCGTTAAATGCATCGCATACATTGCTCGAAGCATCACGGGCGGTGACAGTCAAAGTTCCTGGAACACCAGCAGTAAATGAACCAATAGTAAACAAAAAGTTGTCAACAACCTGAACATAAATATCCTTCCCGGTGGTTCCCATGCTAGGTGCGCCGCCACCAGATGCTGTGGCGGTAATGGAATAATACCCGTTCACACTCGGTGTCAGTGTAACTGACATATATTGATATCGTGAATTAGGAACAACCGGTGTTCCATACGAATCTGGCAAGAGGAAAGGCCCGCCAGGGTTGAAGCTAAAGGCAGGTGAATTGGAACCCATTTGGGGCTGATAGGTTGTAGCGGAACTGGGCAAATTAGTAGTATCATTATAACAAAAAATTTGAACTGTAAAATTTTCGCCAGCGACTTGCGTGAGGGGATTGTATTGATTGGGAGCCGCTGAACCGCTGTAAGTTTGGCCCGGTGCTATAACCAAAAACGTGGTGGCTGCCCAAGCTGATTGCACCCCACAACACAATATAAGAAACAATAAAGAAACCAACCATTTTTTTGGAGAAACGTAAGGAACGCCTTTCGGTATGAACATCGGCATCATTCCTTTCAAATTATTTGACGTGATGATTAGAATAAGACTAACAGTTTATATTTTACAAAGAACTTATAAACCTGTCAACCTTTTCCTCTAATCGAACAATTTTATGTACACCAGCATTTTTAAGTATCGGTTAAAAATTGATAAAATTAAGCGTTCATACCTAAAAAAATATTTCACCGCAGAGACGCAAAGAGCGCAGAGAAAAACGTTCAAACAATTTTGGCATATTTATAAAGTTTGTTCGTCATCCCGGTGAAATAAGTTGTGTCATAACGTGTTTTTGCCGTCATCCCGGACTTGATCCGGGACCCCGGGATTATTATTTCCTTATATTTAAAGCATTTTCTGAATTCCTGATTCAAGCATAAACCGAGATGAAAGATACTATATGCCTGGTACCGACGGTGCTCACTTCACCACTGCGCACTTGCTGTAGGTTTCATACCCGTCGGTTTTGATGTGCACAATGTAAATCCCGCTGGCCACCACATTGCCCAAACCATTGACGCCCCTCCAGGCCACTTCATTGAGCCGTCCGGCGGGGTAGGTTTGATGGTCCACCAAGGTAATGATCTTATCCCCCACCAAATTGTAAATCGTGATGGTCACAGGCGCGTCCTGCGGCTGCGCCCAACGCACGGAAGCTTGCTCGCCGCGCTTGGGGTTGATTTGGTTGTTGATGATTTTCATCATATTTCCAAAAATTACCGTCACCGTGGTCGTCTCAGTATATATCTGGGTAATAGTCCGGGTCGGAGAAGGATAAAAAGAGGCAGGCGTTACGGTTGGTGTAACTGTAGCAACATAAGTTACTGGAATCGGTGATTTGGTGACCGTTACTGTGACGGTAGGAGTTCGGGTCAACGTAGGGGTAAAGGTCGGGGTATTTGTTGGAGTATTTGTTGGTACAACAAGATGTTTAACATAAATCTGATTAATCGCGCCGTCAGATTCACTCCAACATACATATACTGACGATGAGCTGACTGCTAAACTCGGTCGTTCAAATGCATTTCTATTCACATTAACATTCAAACTGGCACTATCTTGTACCCAATCCGCGCCATTCCAATGTTTAATATAAATTTGAGCATTCGTTCCATTGGTTTCATTCCAACCAATATAGGGTATCCCATTCAACACAGCCACGCTTGGAAAATCCGCGTCTTGAAGTGTGTTTACATTCAAGCTTCCACCCATTTGCAGCCAACTTGCGGAATCCGAATCCCAACCTCTCGCATAAATTTGTTTTTTTGAACCATTTAACTCACTCCAAGTTATATAAACTTTATCATTTGCGGAATCCCAACACCAGTTCGGATTCGCAGCATTTTGATTTGAATTTATATTTATGCAATCGCCAAGCTGAGTCCATTTACTTCCATCCCAAATTTTACTAAATAATTGATAATACGATCCATTTTGTTCTACATAACAGACACATGGGTAAACGTTCCAAGTCAACATCCGTGGGCTCGACCCACGTGCGCTCAATGTATTACCAATTTGTCCCCATGACCCATTCCATTGTTTCACAATAATTGCATTATTTTCAACCCAGCTCGCTCCAAGAAAACCAGACCAAAACGCCAAAACGGGATTTGTCGCCGATCTGTTGGTATTAACATTCAAACTCCCGCCATCTGAAATCCAACTTGAACCATTCCAATGTTTAACGTATACCTGAAATGAAGTAGTGTCTTCCTGCCAAGCAACATACGGAGCATTGTTCCAAGGATTGATCCTTATAATTGGATAAAACGCATTAATTCCCCCACCACTATATCTAAGGCTACCTCCATCCGAAACCCAAGCATTCCCATTCCAATGCTTGACATAAATTTGCCAGGGTGCCTCAGCCTCACTCCATGCAACATAGGGAGTACCATTATATATATCCATACTCGGATAATTTGCCGCATCTGCGGGATATACGTTTAAGCTCCCACCATCCTGCACCCAATCCGCCCAAACAAAATTACCAGTAAACACTCCACACAACATTAACAATGCGGCCAAGAGCAGTTTTTCTCTCATTATCCATTTCCCCTTTTTAATTCAATCCTTACTTCCCAATCGGACGTTCGATGATGGCTACGGCGTCATTGGCCACATCTTGGGATGTGGGTTGAGTGTGCCAGCCACCGATGACCGGGTTATACTTTCCGAATAATATCTCACTTATTCCGCATGCCGGCTTTTTGAACGACATTTTCCACTTGGCGTATTATGTCAGTGAGGTCTATGGGCGGCTGCAAATCCTGTTCGGCTTTTTTCAGCAGCTCATGGGCCAGGTCAATTTCTTTCATAAATCGACCTGCCTTCTTTTAAGGCCCGGGAAATCAAATGGTTGGGCGAGTTTTTCCAAAGTTCTATTTCTTCGTTCGAATATACGAGGATATCCTTGGCTATGGGAAATTTCTTCAGCAAGCGCCAGATTTTCGCCATTTCCTGGCGGCGGCTGCGGAGGAGGCCAAAAGCTTCCGCTTCAACTATTATTAAATCCATATCCGAATGCTCATGCGCCGTCCCTCGCGCGCAAGAGCCGAACAAAACAATTTTTTCCGGATGCACTGCCTGGACGATCGTTTGTGTCATTTGATTCAACAACTCACTCGTTATTTGCAACATTTTCCCTCCTCAATATTCCGGTGACAGCTCAGCGGTGAAGATGACAGCCACCGATAACCGCGTTTTTTTGTGTCCGGCACCGCACCACTTACTTTGAAATCGGACGTGGGTGGGGACGTTATGGAGGTTCAAGCCGTCTTCTTTTCCAGCCGCGTAACCCGTTTATCCAGTTTCTCAAATTCCTGATACGTCACGCGTCCTTTCAGCCCGGATCTGATTTCAGTCTGACCTTCCAGCAAAAGCCCAACTTGGCCTTTCACTGCATGCATATCCGTTTTCAAGACGCTTACATCCGCCTTCAAGACACTTACATCTGTCTTTAAAATCCGAATATCCTGTTCGACATGATCAAACCGCTTATCCATTTGAGAAAAATTATGCTGCATAACTTCTATAATTTTCTTGGTGTTCGAGTTTACTTCTTCTATGACGGTTTTAAATTCGGACAATGTAATCACCTTCTCTTTGGTCATATTAATCCTCCGGAATTGTAGTATGGCTTTTAACGCTTTAGCAAGCCATATTTCCTTAGACAATATTCCGAAAAATTAATTTCTAACATTTACGTTCTCATTCTGTTCGTGTCCGCCACCGCACCACTTATTTCGCAATCGGCCGTTCAATGACAGCTACGGCGTCATTGGCCACGTCTTTGCCTATGCCCACCACTTCCGCCAAACTCATTTTCGGATCAACCT
>JAGVPM010000096.1 GCA_020052235.1 Candidatus Goldiibacteriota bacterium | reverse complement strand
CCACCTGTGTTATATTTTGATCGTTGAGATTTTGTTCGGTGGGAGGGTGGCCGCCATGCATCGGAATAGGTGGCCGTCTTGAGCGGAATGCGCACTTGGTCGCATTCATTTTGTTCTGCCGGATAAATGCCATTACCTCTTTCATGATTTCACCCCGCCCACCACCCCGGTGTCCGCTTCCTTGACGCCGGAACTGACGGTATAAACGTCCTCTACCGGCGAGACAAAAATTTTCCCGTCTCCGAAAGAGCCTTTGCTGCCCGTGCGGGCCGTTTTCATAATCAACTCCACCACCATATCCTTGTCCTTATCCGGCAGGACCATGAGCAAAAGTTCCTTGGGAATTTCATCGTAAGTAATGTCGCCAATTTTAATCCCTCTCTGCTTGCCCCGCCCCACCACGCCCATTTTGGTGACAGCGGGAAATCCGGCCTCCATAAGCGCGGCCAATACCTCGTCCACTTTCTCGGGTCTTACGACAGCGCGTACCATCTGCATAACCGTTTACCTCCTTTGATTGTAGGGAACGGTTTCAAACCGTTCCCTACGGCTAGTTAGCAATCCCGTGCTGGATCAATAACTGTTCCAGTTCGTCCGTGTGCATGGGCTTCGGCACCACGAACATTTGGTTCTGATCAATCGCCCGTGCCAAGCTGCGGTAGTGATCTGCTTGCTCGGCCTTCGGGTCAAATTCAATGACCGTTTTACGATTGATCTCCGCACGCTGCACCATGTTGTCGCGCGGCACGAAGTAAATCATCTGCGTGCCTAATTTTTCAGCAAACGCCCGGATCAAATTCTCTTCGAAATCTACTTTGCGGCTGTTGCAAATGATGCCGCCCAAGCGCACCCCGCCGGTTTCAGCGAATTTCACAATGCCCTTGCAGATATTATTGGCCGCATACATGGCCATCATTTCTCCTGAAACCACGATGTAAATTTCCTGCGCCTTGCCTTCCCGGATCGGCATGGCGAACCCGCCGCACACCACGTCACCCAAGACATCGTAAAATACGTAATCCAAAGGTTCCTCGGCATAGGCGCCCAATTGTTCCAACAAATTAATCGATGTGATAATACCGCGCCCCGCGCATCCCACGCCCGGCTCCGGACCGCCGGATTCCACGCAAATGGTTCCAGCGTACCCCTTCTTCCGAATATCCTCCAACTCAACATCCTCCCCTTCACTGCGCAGCGTATCCAGCACGGTTTGTTGTGACAAGCCGCCCAGTAAAAGCCTGGTCGAATCTGCTTTCGGATCGCACCCTACCACCATAATTTTTTTGCCCATCTCCGCCAACCCCGCCACCGTGTTCTGCGTGGTGGTTGACTTTCCAATACCGCCTTTTCCGTAGATCGCTATTTTTCGCATGATATCCTCCTGTTTTTCTTAGTGACGCCCTGTGTTTCGTCTCTTTCGTCATAGGTAAATGCAGGAAGCGTGCCAACGCTCGAATCCAGCACAGCGATAATCCCGGAAGGCTATTTTCCGCCTGATTTAATTTAGAAATATTGGCTTGGGGGTTTTAAAAAATGGTGAGTGACTGCTGCGGTTAGCGTAAAACACCTACGCAAAGGTAGGAACTGCAGATTAATCCTACTTTTCGGAAGCCGGACGAAATAATTTGAAGTGAATGTCGTATTTGTGCACGCGCAATCCCATGGCGCGTTCGGTCAGGCCTAAGACTTTAGCGGCCCGGGCCATATTGCCCTTCGCTTCTTTAAGCGCATCCACGATCATTTCTTTCTCCATAACGCCGATGCGCTCTTGCAGCGTGCCCGCAAACTGCGTTCCGCTGGAGGTGCTGCTTTGCAGCGTGGGTGGAAGCTGATAGCTGCGGATCACGCCGTCCTCGCAAAGCAAGACCGCGCGCTCGATGCAATTTTGCAATTCCCGCACATTCCCCGGCCAATGGTAGGACATGAACATATCAATGGCCGGCGTGGAGATGCGCTTTACCTCAATGTTGAATTTATGTGAAAATCGCTCGATAAAATAATCAGTCAACAGGGGGATATCCGTTTTGCGTTCCCGCAACGGCGGGACCACAATCGGCACCACGTTAAGCCGGTAATAGAGATCTTGCCGGAATTTGTTTTGCGCCATCAGCTCTTCCAGATTTTTGTTGGTTGCGGTTATAATGCGTGCGTCAATTTTAATGGGCGTCGCATTTCCCAGGCGTTCCACTTCTTTTTCCTGAAGCACGCGCAGCAGTTTGGTTTGCACCAAGGCTGAAATTTCCCCGATCTCATCTAAAAAAATAGTCCCGCGATCAGCCAATTCAAACCGCCCCGGACGCGCCGACGCGGCCCCGGTAAATGCGCCTTGCTCGTGCCCGAACAATTCGTTTTCGATAATGCTCTCGGGCAAGGCGGCGCAATTAAACTTCACAAACGCCCGCTCCCGCCTGTCGCTCAGATGGTGGATGGCATTGGCCACCAATTCCTTGCCAACGCCGCTTTCGCCTAAAATCAGAATGGTGGCGTTGGTCTTGGCAACTTTATCCATAAGCATATACATATCACGCATCATGCTGGAGTTGCCGATGATGTTGGGCGGGTGCAGCTCCTGGGAAAGCGCCTCGCGCAACTTCAAATTCTCATGTTTCAGCCGCAGGTTCTCCTCACGCCCTTTTTCATGTTCCAGGCGGTGAATACTCACAATCTCGGAAATCATAAACGCCACCACGGCCAAAATACGCGCATCTTCCTCCAAGGCTTCCGCATGCTCAAAAAACTGCTCCGAGCTTAATGTCCCCAGCACTTGGTTGTGATAGGTGATGGGCACGCAAATAAATGAAATCGGGCCCTTTTCCTCACGGGTGTGCGTACGGCTTAAAAAGCGGATTTCTTTCGAAATGTCCGGGACCACCAGCGGTTTCCCGGTCTCGACCACAGTCCCGGTAATGCCTTCCCCTAATTTATAACGTCCTTTGCTTTGTTGCTGCTTGGACAGGCCATAGGCTTTCTCAATATAAATTTCACCTTCTTCCCGGATAAACAGGGTCAAAGAACTGTTCCGGATGGGCAGGTAATCCGCCAGCATGCGCAACACCTGATCCAACTGATCTTCCAGCTCTTTGGGTTGACCGAGAAAATCAATCAACCGGCTGAGCAGGGATAAAACTTTATGCTTTTCTCCGGCAACTGAAACAGGCGACATGATATCCGCATCCCATGCTATGGCATTGCAAACCTTATTTTATATTTGCAATTTTCATGCCGCCGGGTCATTTTGCATAAAATTCCGAAAAGGCTTTTATTTTAAGTGTTCAAATTGTTTTCGAAACGTGGAAGGAAAATGAAGGTTGTTGATTTTAAATACATCTTTGTATTTAATCTTTTTTTACTTCTTTTATGTATTTATCTTAACTATGGGTTTGCCCCAGGGAGAAAGCGCTCTCCCCGGGATAAACCCATAGTGCCCTGCTTAATACGACTTCGCCCAAATCACGCGCCGCGGGCTGGGTTTGCCGCTGAAGGGGCACGTCCCGGGCTCAACATCATTATCCAACGGAATGCACCGGACCGTGACGCTCAAATCCTCCCGGATTTTGGCGCTCACGTCCGCGTCGCCGCTAAAGTGGGTATAGGCAAATCCCCCATGCACTTCGGGTTTGCCGGAATTTTTAGGTGTAAAGAACTCATAAAAATCTTCCTTGGTGTCCAGACGTACGGTATTGGCCTGGCGCAACTGCAATGCCCGTGCATATAGGTTCGCCTGCATGTCGTCCAACTGTCCTACAAAATTACGGATAAATTCTTCGCGGGGCACACTCACCCGTTTTTCATCCACCTTATCCCGCCGCCCTACAAACACGGAATTGGCGGCCATGTCGCGCGGGCCTGCTTCAATTGTAATGGGCACGCCTTTTTTAACCCAACGCCAGTATTTTTCACCGCCGCGCCCCTCGCCGACATCGATCACCACATTCACCGGACGCCCATGATACACTTTTTCACTCAGTTCTTTTTTCAATTGTTCGCAGTATTCCAAAACCTGTGGTTTGGTTTCGTCCGTATGAATAACCGGCAAAATGACCGCGTGCGCGGGTGCCAGCTTTGGAGGCAGCACCAATCCATTATCATCCGCATGCGTCATGATAATGCCGCCGATTAAGCGCGTGGAAACACCCCACGAGGTCGTCCACGCCAATTCCTGTTTGCCTTCCTGGTTTAAAAAAAGAATCTCCGAAGCCTTGGAAAAATTCTGTCCTAAAAAGTGCGAGGTCCCGGCTTGCAGGGCTTTGCGGTCCTGCATCATGGCCTCGATGCAATACGTGTTCACGGCCCCCGGAAACCGCTCGTCGGTGGTTTTCTCGCCTTTCAAAACCGGCATGGCCATCCACTGTTCGGCGAAATCCACATACACATCCAGCATGCGCAGGGTTTCCTCCATGGCTTCCTCGCGCGTGGCATGCACCGTGTGACCTTCCTGCCACAAAAATTCCGTGGTGCGCAAAAACATACGGGTGCGCATTTCCCAGCGCACCACATTGGCCCACTGGTTGATTAAAATCGGCAGATCGCGGTACGACTGCACCCACTTGGAGAACATGGCGCCGATGATGGTTTCCGAGGTAGGACGTACAATCAGCGGTTCTTCCAATTTCCCGGCCGGTATGAGTTTGCCGTCGGGTCCGGCTTGCAGGCGGTGATGCGTCACCACCGCGCACTCTTTGGCGAACCCTTCCACATGTGCCGCTTCTTTTTCCAAAAAACTAACGGGTATAAAAAGAGGGAAATAGGCGTTCTGATGCCCCGTGGCCTTAAACTTATCATCCAACGCACGCTGGATATTTTCCCAAAGGGCATACCCCCAAGGTTTTATCACCATGCAACCCCGCACCGGTGAATTCTCAGCCAAGTCCGCGGCTTGGACCACCTGCTGGTACCATTCGGGATAATCGTCGCCCCGCGTGGGGGTAATGGCGGTTTTAATTTTTGCTTGCGCTTGAGTCATGGTGGTTCTCTCCAGTTTAAAGTGGGGCGCGATTTATCGCGCCCGTTTGTTCGGTTTCGGCGTCTGCGTATTTTGAGGGCGCAATGAATTGCGCCCCTACGCAAACTCACAAATCCAAAAAAGATTACCATTTCTGCTTAAAAGGCGCTATACTATAAGTACAGCATTTGGTTGGGTTTCTATTTCTTCGTCCGGGGGGAGAGGAATATGAATCCCGTAATTCGATCCCAGTCCGTTACCACCTCCAGCCAATACGCCGAGACCGGCGTCTATCAACGGCATTTTCACGCTTCGCATACCCTTTTACTCTCAAATAAATTCAATGTCGAAATTGTTTTTCGCCCCTACAACGAACCCAACGCCGATCTTGACAATGAACTTTGGACCGTTTTAATGCGTTCCTGCGAAAAAGACGAAAAAGACGAGCTCCAATATAAGGGGAAAATTAATATCCGTAAAGTTGCCATCAATGTCGATTATTTAATTTTGGCCAGCGTGGCCAATCACTTGGTTGCCTTCACCTCCGGGTCTTATGTTTCAGACAACATCTTCTATGTTAATGCCGCCATGGTACTCCCCGAATATCAGGCTTCCGGACTCGGCGGTGTTCTCATCTGTTTGTTGGCCCTAAAACCCGTAATCCTGAATCTGCAACGAAAAATAAAAACCTATTTAATTTGCCGCACCCAAAACCGCAAAGCGGCCAGTATTTTAGTCAATGGTTGCGACAATGCCAAAATTTCAACCGAACCTTTGGATTCCGATGCCGAACATGTCGTGGAGGAAACAGTTTCTTTTTTGCATTGCGGGTTTGAATCCAAATCCGGCATCACGCATGATGTCTACCCCGAAGGTCTGCCCAAAGGGTATGAAATCCACGACGACCGCATCAATCACGCTTTTGCCGCCTTGGGCCCTACAGACGCTTGTTATGTGTTGGGGTTGGCGAGAATGAGGGTGATCGCCCACTTGTTGAAGGGGCGATTATTTCCCAACCAGCACTGCATTCTTCCCTCGACTTGAATTCCCAATAAAGCGATAATAGCGGCATGAAAAATCCCCAATTTGCCCTCATTGCTTTTTTAAATCTGAGTATCGGTTTTTATATTTTTTTTAAAAACCATCATCGCCAGATCAACAAGGCGTTTTTAATTTTATTTCTGGCTGCAACCGGATGGGTCTCCTCGCTTTTTCTGCTTTCCAATCTCCAAGACTACGATGCCGTGCTCTTTTTTTGCAAGTTGGCCTATGCGTGCGGAATGCTCGCCCCTGCGGCCATGCTTAACTTGGTGTACTGCTTTCCCAACAAACGCCTGCCCTGGCGGATACTTTTCTCAATCTATACTCCCGGAATTTTCATCTCCCTGCTGAGCTTTACAAATTTCATTGTAGGCGGATGCACCATTTATGCCTGGGGAGTCAAAGTACTGCCCGGAAAACTTTACGTGCTCTCGCTCATTTATTTTGTAAGTTATCTCATTTTAATCACCCACGGCTTGATCCGCCACTATCGCCGGACCGATCCGCACCTGCGTACGCAATGGCATTATTTAATCTGGGGGCTCCCGATTCCCATTTTCTACATACTCATTACGAATCTTATTTTACCCCGCCTGGGCTTCAAAAATGTTTATGCCCTCGGACCCTGGGCCTCGCTTGAAATTGTTCTGGTTCTGGGCTATGCCATTTATAAATTTCACCTTTTTGAATTTGAGATAATTTTTAGAAAAATTGCCGTGACCACCTGCACGCTTTTGCTGCTGGGCGGTACGGTGTACCTGCTTACCCGCGGCGCCCGTTATCTGTTTAATAATCTGACGCTGGACAATATCATCTTTGTAATAATTATCTTATACGTAACCCTGATAATTTATCCCGCCTTCCAAAAAAAAATAAGTAGCCTTTCTTTGAAATTATTTCCGAGCCGCGACCTCGAAATGATACGCCTGTTTGAAGAAACTCTCTATTTGGATGAATTGTTCAAGGATCTGCCGAATTATCTTAAAAAACTGACGCGCAGCATCATTCAAAGCCTGCAATACAAATCAGCCGCAATTTATTTGCTCGATGAAACCGAGCACACCTTTAAATGTTTTACGCAAGAAAGCGACGATCTCGATGCGTATCCCGACCTTATCGACCTGGAACACCCGCTCATCCAGTGGATGATTAAACACAAGCGGCATTTGGATATAGATCAATTCATCTACGAATTCGGGCATCTGTTCTTATTTACTCAGCCTCATCCGGACTTGAAAAACATTTACGATTACTTTCATTTTCAGCATATCAAGCTGGCTTACCCGATTTATTTGAATTATAAATTGATCGGTATTTTATTTCTGGGCCTTAAGCGCAACGATCAGCACATCAAGCTTCAGGAGCTTGCGCTCTTTAAAACCTTGGCCGACCAGCTCAGCATCGCCTATTTAATGTATTTAAGTTATAAAATCAATGAGCAGAACCTAGCCACGGACCGCCTGAAGCTGGTGGGAACCATGTCGGCCAGCCTGGCGCATGAAATCAGAAACCCCATGGCTTCCATCCGCTCAATGATCGAATTGCTCTCCTCCACCCAGCGGCGGCAGGAAGTCATTGAAACCATAGTGCAAATCATCCCCACGGAAATAGACCGCATTACCAAAATTGTTACTGACCTGCTTGATTTTTCTAAGCCGAAGGTATTTAACAAAAGCAATCACAACTTAAAATTCTTCCTGGATGATTTGCTCTTTCTCATGGACCGGGAAATCCAAAAACACAATTTGACTCTGGAAAAAAGCATTGAAGAAACTGCGGAAATCTTCGCGGATAGGAACGAGCTTAAACAAGTTTTAATTAATTTGATCTTAAACGCCTGCCAAGCTTCAGCCCCCGGAGGGAAAATAACCGTATCCGGCGGCCAACTTGAAAACCAGGCTTGGATTGAAATTAAGGATTCGGGCAAAGGTATCCGCAAACAAAATTTAAATTCCATCTTCGAACCATTTTACACCACCAAAACAACCGGGACAGGTTTGGGCTTATCAACGTCCAAACGGATCATTGACGCCCATGGCGGAAAAATTTTGGTCGAAAGCGAGGAAGGCAAAGGCAGCACGTTCACCCTCCTTTTGCCGAGCCGAGAGGAAACGCCTACGGCGTGACACCGCGCACACCCACATCTGAAATCAATTTAAACCAAAAAAATAAAAAGCCCTGCTAAATTTTCAACAGGGCTCGATATTATTAACAAAGCAGAAAGCCGATAGTCGAAAGTTGTGATTCGACCGAAATCGGGAAGTTGTCAACTTTCGACTCTCTTCTCTCGATTTCTCGGCATTTTCGCTTCACGAAAATGCTGGCTGCACAGTACAATCAGTGCTATAAATTCCTCTGTAAATAAGCCAATTACAAAATGGGCTACATAATAGATGATTTGTCTTTTTCTGTCAACCAGAGAGGCCCGTTTTTTTGAAAACTGGCCATGTCATCAATCGCGAACTGGACATTTAAGTCATTTTTCTGTCCTTTTTGTCCTATTATTTTCAGTCGAAAGTTACGTATCTCTTTTATTTCCAAAATATTTTGATGTCCTATTCATGGTTGGCGGACATTCAACAAAACATCGTATTTTGGCTCATATTTCGCCGAGTTAACTATATAAATTTTCTTCTTTTGGAAGGCAATCGGATTAAAAATGAAATACAGACCATAAACTTGGAAGTTTTTATTCCCCCGCTATCTCCCGCCCCTGGCGGCTTTTTCATCGCTTACCATTTCCACGCCGCTCTTAATATCATAGCCATTCTCCGTGACGACCACAACCGCACTTGGCGCACTGCCAATTTT
>JAGVPM010000014.1 GCA_020052235.1 Candidatus Goldiibacteriota bacterium | reverse complement strand
TGCCTCCCAATAAAATTCCCGTCAGCGACCAGGTGCGCCATTTCATCATGAAGGCGCTCATTTGGTTGATTTCATCTACAGTGCGCAGCATGTCCATTTGGGGCAACAGGACCAGATAGGCAAATGAGTGCATGCCCACCGAGGCCAGCACAAACAAAGCACCCACCAACGGAAGCAACCAAATCGGTTTTTCCCGTATAATTCCGACCATTTTTTTCAAAACGATACTATACCAAATCATGGACACGGCCAAAAGAAAAAAGCCCACTTCGTACGGAAGTGCATCCAGGGGATAATGTTTGATGATCGCCATCCAATTCATGGTTTTTCCTTTCCCGCGCCTGTCAACAACGGTGCATCTCCCGCAGCCGGCCGCGTCACGTGCCTTAATACTCCCGCGAATTTCGCCACGCCCACCAGGCAGAACAAACCCGATGCCATGAGCGCCAAATACGCGAACCATTGGGCCGCATTGGCCACGGCAGGGCTTTCCAATACCGGAGTCGCTTTTAAAATCAAGAACAGCGTGTAGATCAACAATCCCGAAGGCGCGGAAATAATCAAGGTACTGTACGTGGCCCTGCCGAACACTTGTTTATAGCGGCGCGTAATCAGTCCAAACAGCGCATAACTGATCCACAGCACAATGCTGCCGAACACCGCGACCAAGTAACTGGATGCTTCCCAGATTTGACCTTCCATTGCTCTCACGTCCTCCCTTTGACTGCGTCATAGTCCCCGTGGTTCCCCGGACTAACGCTTCGCACCTTCCCACATTTGGCCGACAATGGCACTGGCCCGCGTGGGTCCCAGCAACAAAGTGATGTTGCGTTCCAATTCGTTCAGCAGCGCGATCAGCTCTTTCATGTGCATGCGCGTCTGGATAATGTTTAATTTTTTAAACGCTTGCCGGACCAGCGCCTCGCCCATGTTGCCCAGTTCGCGGGCCGCGATTTCCATAACTTCCGGAATCCGGAAGCGCGCTTTGCGCAGCAATCCGGCGCTTAAAAGTCCATAGGTTACTTGCACGGCGCGTTCCCGCGGCAATTCGCTTTTTTCCAGCAACATTTCCAGCGGATCTTCGCCGTTGACCTTGGTTAAAAAATTCCACTCGTCACGTTGCAAGTCCAAACGGATCCTTCCGCGTTCGCTGAAAATAGGCGCCAATTGCAATACCGCTTCGCCGGAAGGCAAAAACTCCTTCACGGTCTCGGCCGGGCAGCGCCGCGAAGCCTCCAGAATTAAACTTTCCACATCCTCTACGTCCCCTTGCCGGTTTGCTTTGGTGATGGCCTCGAGCGCCTCAAAATGGAAAAAACCCTGTTGCAATGACAACAACCGCAATACTTCATCCGTAACATCCTTGCGTTTGGATTTAGTGCCGACAATTTGCCCTTTTTCCAGGTAAATCTCGCCCTCGCCATCCGAGCCGACAACTTTCAAACATCCGGTCTGCTGGTAGGCTGATAAGAGACGCAACATTCCACCCACACTGACGTTTGAAAGTTCTCCAATCATTCCCAACACCCCGATTCCCAAACCTGCTCTGGTGTGCTTCTATTTATATTTTCGGCGTATTCCGGCAGGACTTGAGGAAGGTTTAAAAAAAACGGTTTGGGGGCAGGGAACGGTTTTAAACCGTTCCCTACAAAGACGAACGGGTATAAAGGCGATATTTTTGAATATAGCGGATAACAGAATTGGGGAGGAGATAATTAATCGATTCCCGCTTGCGCGCGCGCTGGCGGATCGCAGTGGCGGAAACATCCAACGCACTGACGCTTTGCACCAAGTAGGCCCGGGTAGGCAAAGGCAATCCGCCGGGCCCCAAAATTTGTTCCGGCATAGGCAACGGTTGTCCCGGGCGTGAGAATGCGATCACCTGACACAGGGACAACAGGCGATGGACTTCATGCCAACTATGCAATTCCATAAGCTGGTCCATGCCCACAAGCAGGAAAAGCTTATCCTGGGGATGTTGCTGCTTAATTAGGCCCAAGGTGTCCACTGTATACGACGGCCCCGGCCTGCGGATTTCACAATCCAAGGCTTTAAAAAGCGGATTGCCGGCAATCCCCAACCGCACCATGGCCAGACGGTGTTCAGGCGTTGCCTGCGGTGTCCGCCTATGCGGAGGACGCCCGGCCGGCACAAACCATACCCGGTCCAGCCGCTGTTTCTCGGCAACTTCCTCAGCCACGCGCAAATGCGCCAAGTGAACGGGGTCAAAAGTTCCGCCAAAAATCCCAATCCGCACACGCCACCTCGAATACACAATTTATTTACAATGCGTTTTATGTAGGGGTGATCCTTGTGATCGCCCGGGCGAACATAAAGTTCGCCCCTACAATATTCATTCAAACCGTTTTATTTTCTAATCTGTCCGGTTCCGCGCACAATAAATTTCATTGAGGTTAATTCACGGATGCCCATGGGCCCGCGGGCATGCAACTTTTGCGTGGAAATTCCGATTTCCGCACCCAAACCAAACTGCCCGCCGTCCACCAAGCGCGTGGAGGCATTTACCAAAACCGCGGCCGCATCCACTTCCTGTAAAAAACGTTCGGCGTGCAAATAATCCGAGGTAACAATCGCTTCGGAATGCCCGGTTCCAAAACGGGCAATATGCTCCATGGCGGCCGCAACATCCGGTACGACCTTAACGGCCAAAATCAAATCCTGATACTCCGTGGCCCAATCCAATTCCGTGGCCGCTTGGGCCGGGGAAAAGAGCGCCCGTGTTTGTTCGCAGCCGCGTATTTCCACCCCGGCTTTGGCGAGCCTGGGCAAAATCACAGGTAAAAATGCCAGGGCGCTGTGCGCATGCACCAGCAGGGTTTCCATGGCATTGCAGACGCCCGGGCGCTGAACTTTGGCATTGAAGACAATTTCCGCCGCCATGGATAGATCCGCCGGATCATCCACATACACGTGGCAATTGCCTTCGCCGTGCTGGATCATGGGCACCGAGGCGGTTTCCGCCACCCAGGTTAAAAATTTATGCCCGCCCCGGGGGATGATGCAATCCACCAATCCATTGAGCGTCAACAATTCAGTAACCGCCTGCCGGTCCGGATTGCCGATCACCTGCACGCACTCGGCGGGCAGCCCGGCCTGGCGCAACCCGGCGCTGATGGCCGCGCCAATGGCGCGGTTGCTGGCCGTGGATTCACTGCCTCCGCGCAGGATCACCGCATTTCCGGATTTCAGGCACAACCCCGCGGCATCGGCCGTAACATTGGGACGCGCCTCGTACACCATGCCTATTACGCCCAACGGCACACGCATGCGCCCGACCCGAATGCCGTTGGGACGCACCTCTTCGTGCTCCACTTCGCCGACCGGATCGGGAAACGCGGCGACTTCGCGCAACCCGGCGGCCATATCCTGAATGCGCTTGTCATTCAAGGTCAAACGGTCCAACATGGCACCGGAAATACCCGTTGCCTGGGCGTTGCGCAAATCTTCGGTATTCGCGGCCAAAATTTCCGGCGCCGCGTTGATAATTTCATCCGCCATTTTCAACAAGGCCTGATTTTTGATTTCCGCACTGGACTTGGCCAGCACTCTCGCCGCCCGGCGCGCTGCTTGCGCCAATTGGATGATTTCTTCACGAATACTCATACCCTAAACCCTCCTGATCTGTTGCTCCCGCACAGCCCAATCATCGCGGTGGATAAAACGCCGTGCCGATCGGTTCACCGGCCAAAATCCGCGTCAACATTTTGGGCAGACGCCCGTCGGCAATAACCATTTCCTTGCCCATGCCGGTTACCATTTTAGCGGCTTTGATTTTCGTAGCCATGCCCCCGGTGCCCAATTCCGAGCCCGGACCGCAAGCCATGGCTTCAACCGCACGGTCGATTTTTTCCACATGCTCCAGCAATTTCGCTTCCCGGTTCTCCGCCGGATTGCAGGTATACAAACCGCCCACGTCGGTTAAAATAATCAGGACATCCGCTTCGGCCAAATGCGTAATGTGGGCCGAGAGCGTATCGTTCTCCCCAAATTTTATTTCCTCGACCGCCACCGTGTCGTTTTCATTAAACACGGGGATGACTCCCAGCCGCAATAATTCCACCAAGGCATGGCGCGCATGCGCGAACCGTTCCCGGTTTTGGATATCGTCGGCAATCAATAATATTTGTGCAATGGTTAATTGATATTTGGAAAACACCTGGGAGTAAGCCTGCATTAGTCGAGGCTGGCCAATGGCGGCCATGGCCTGTTTGCCGGGTATGGTTCGGGGTTTTTCCGTGCATTGCATGGCTGCCATTCCAGTGCCGATGGCGCCGGAGGTCACCACAATGACTTCCCGCCCTTCTTGGCGCAAGGCAGCTATCTCTTTGGCCAATTTGGACAAAAATATTTTATTCACACCCGCCGCGCCGCTGATCAGCAGGCTGGTGCCGATTTTGACTACAATGCGTTTGGCTTTTTTAAGTGTTTGCCGTCGTTGCATGCTGTGTATCCTATCATGTTCACCGCAAAGTTCAAGATTGAAACCGCTTTACTCGTCGTCTTCCTGGTAGAAAAATTCTTCCTTGCCTACCCGGATGGTCTCCCCGTTTTTAATGCCTTGGTTGCGCATTTCCTCGCTTAAGCCGAGGCGGTCAAAAATATTTTTCAATTTCTGCACCGCTTCCTCATTTTCAAAATCCGTCATGGCCACCCATTTCACCACTTCCTTGCCCGTAACCCTCCAAATGCCCGGTTCTACGGACTCGATCGTAAACCGCGGTTCCGGTCCCTTCGGCGTTGCTGGGAGTTTAACCTCCATTTCGGGAACCGGCAAGGTCTGCAGCCGCAAATACGCACGCTGAATCACTTCCTTCACACCCTGGCGCGTGGCTGCGGACATCAGAAAAACATCATAACCTTTTTTGGTAAATTTCTGCACCAAGCCTTTTAAGCCGGATGTATCCGGCAACAGATCAATTTTATTCAAAGCCACGATCTGAGGACGTTTCTCGAGTTTATGTCCGTACATCTTCAATTCACGGTTGATGATTTCAAATGCTTTCCAAGGATCTTGCTCTTCGTTCCCGATTTCAATCACGTGAATCAAGAGCCGCGTGCGCTCGACGTGGCGCAAAAATTCATGCCCCAAACCCACCCCGTGCGAAGCGCCCTCGATGAGGCCCGGAATATCCACCATGGCAAAACTCTGGCCCTCGTCCACCCGCACCCGTCCCAAATTGGGAATGATCGTGGTGAACGGATAATCCGCGATTTTAGGATGCGCGGCCGAGACCGCGGCCAAGAGCGTCGACTTGCCCGCATTGGGCATTCCCACCACCCCAACATCGGCCAAAAGTTTCAATTCAAAAACAACATCTTTCTCTTCTCCGGGTTCACCTTTTTCCGCCAGCTTCGGGGAGCGCCGCAAAGCCGTGGCAAAATGCGTGTTGCCCAAACCGCCGCGGCCGCCTTTGGCCAGAATGATCTCCTGCCCATCGGTTTTTAAATCAGCCACCAATTCCTTGGAGCCTTTCAACAACACCAAAGTCCCCACCGGCAAGTCAATGATGGTGTCTTTGCCTTGCTTGCCGTATTTACGCGCCCCGGTTCCCGGAGCGCCGTCTTGCGCTTTAAATTCCCGCTTATAAGCAAAATCCACCAAAGTAGTCAGATTGGAGTTGGCCTTTAAAATCACATGCCCCCCGCGGCCGCCATCGCCGCCGTCTGGTCCCCCAAGCGGCACCCATTTTTCGCGCCGGAAATGCGAGGCCCCGTTTCCGCCGCGCCCTGCCGCCACCCGCACCCACGCTTGATCCATAAATTGATTTTGCTTATTCATCTTTCCCTCATCTCATCGGTACTAAGGCACCGCGCAATTTTAACACAAAATCAGAACATATTCACCGCAGAGGCGCAGAGATCGCAGAGAAGTGCCTGAAAAATAAAACTGTTTCCCTTGATGGGTTTCTCTGCGCCCTCTGCGGTGAGACTATTGCTTAAAAAATCTCCATACCCTCCGGCGCCAGTTTCTGGGGATTGGTTTTTTCACGCAATTGCTCTTCCATCACCCGCCCCAGGCGTTTTATGCCTTCCACAATGGCTTCGTCAGAAGAATAACTATAATTCATCCGGCAATGATTCTGGCCACCGCCGTTGGGGAAAAACGGCTCGCCGGTCACGTACGCCACATTATTTTCAATGGCTTTTCCCAGCAAATCCAGGGCATTCAACGCCGGCGGCAGCGTTACCCAAATAAACATGCCCCCGGCCGGTTTGTTCCAGGTCACGCCTTTGGGAAAATATTTTTGCATCGCGTCCAGCATGATGTCGCGTTTGCGTTTGTAGAGTGCCACGATCTCCTTCACATGCGGAAACAGGATATTGTGATACAGCGCTTCAAACACGCAGTATTGGCCAAACGTGTTGGAACATAAATCCTGCGCCTGCTTGGCCAGGCCGGCCCGGTTCACAATTTCCTCAGGCGCCGCCAGCCAACCGGTGCGGAACCCCGGCGCTAAAATTTTCGAAAAAGAACCCAGGTAGATAACCCGGTCCTCTTGATCCAAACTCTTGATGAGCGGCACGGTTTCCCCTTCAAAGCGCAACAACCCGTAGGGATCATCCTCGATCAGCAACAAGTCACGCTCCTGCAGCAAGGCATACAAACGCTCGCGCCGCTCCCGGCTCAACGTAACTCCGGTCGGATTTTGAAACGTAGGCACCATGTAAATAAACTTGGGCCGCTCCTGCCGTTGGCGCAGCGAGTTCAGTTTTTCCTCCAACGCATCCATGCGCATACCATGCTCGTCCATGGGCACGGCCTCCACTCGCGCCTGGCAGGCGTAGAACGATTGCAATGCGCCCAGATATGTGGGATTTTCAGTCAACACCAAGTCCCCGGGACTGAGCAGGATCAACGAAAGCAGGTTCATAGCCTGCTGGGAGCCGGTGGTGATTAAAATATTTGAAAGGCTCTGGGGCACCCCATAAACCTGCCCCATGCCCTTGGCAATGGCATCGCGCAATTTATTGTGCCCCTCGGTGACGCCGTACTGCAGGGCATCGCGGGCGTGTTCGTTCATGACGTGCGCCACCACGGGTTTCATGGCCTCAATGGGAAACGCTTCGGGGTTCGGCAACCCGCCGGCAAAACTGATCATTTCCGGTTTGGTAAGCAGCTTCAACAATTCACGGATCTCCGAAGCGCGCATATTGTTCGCGCTCAGGGAAAACATGGTTTCAAATGTCTTTTTCATAGCAATCCCCCTGGGAGCCGCAGGCTCCCGAGCATTTGAGAATCGAAAGGCGAAAGTGGATAAAATCTCAAATGCGGTCAACTTTCGGCTATCGACTCTCTGAAGTTTAAACTAATTGCTCCAGCCCCGGAAAACAAAAAAGCCCTAAGGCCGGGGCCTTAGGGCTTAAAAAAAAGTCAACGTTACGAAGATTAGGCAGTGGCTTTAACGGTCTCCACTGCGACTGCTTCGATGGATATGAAGCGGCGGCCTTTGTCAACGCCTTCAAACTTGACCACGCCGTCCACCATAGCAAATAACGTATTGTCCCGGCCCATGCCTACATTCTGTCCGGCCTTAAAACGCGTTCCGCGCTGACGCACCAAAATGCTGCCTGCCGATACCGTCTGGCCGCCGAAACGCTTGCAACCCAGCCGTTGACCCGGCGAATTGCGTCCATTGCGGGAAGAACCTACACCTTTTTTATGCGCCATGACTCAATCTCCTCCGATTAAGCGGTAATGACATCGACAATTTTAATTTGCGTGTAATACTGCCGATGACCGCGGACTGATTCAGAATGCTTGCGGGGCTTGTACGTATACGCCAAAACTTTCTTGGCGCGGCCTTGGCGGATGACTTCGCCAATGACCTTGGCACCCTGGACCAACGGGCGTCCCACTGTGATTTTGTCGCCGTCGCTGACCAGCAAAACCTCGTTCAATTCCACGGTCTTGCCGACTTCGGCTTCCAAATGCTCTACTTTCAGCAAAGCACCTTTATCCGCTTTATATTGCTTCCCACCTGTTTTAATGACAGCAAACATAATGCCTTCCTCCTCGAAAAAAACCGGCATATTTCCCCTGCCGGAATAGGAAAAGAGAATATAGCCAAACCGCCGGTTAAAGTCAAGCATTTTTTAAAAGGAATTTTTAGCCCTGGACCAAAACGCCCGGACACTGTAAAATTATCTGAACCCGGATTGTTTTTGGGGCAGCTTGATCAAGGGCGGGGGGAGCGGCAGGATGGTCAAACGATTCCACGGATGGGGCATGGTGCTGTTGCTGGTTCTTGGCGCCTGCACATCTCAGAGCCGGTGGATGAGCGCCAATGAAAAAATCGTCCGTTTGTACCATGACGGTCTTTACACCGAAGCCGTGGCCGAGGCGCAGCATGCTTTGGCCTTGGCGGAAAAAGACTTTGGGGACGGGCACCCGTACGTAGGTTCCGCCATCAGCAATTTAATTTTCCTTTACAGTTTACAGGCCAACTACAGCCAAGCCAAAGAGCTTTTATTGAAATTTCTGGTTCTCAAGCAAAAACAGCTCGGGCCCGATCATCTCACGGTTGCGCTTATCCTCGTCCAACTCTCCGAAATCTACCGCTACGAGGGTGATTATGCCCATGCCGAGGAAACCGGGAAACGCGGGTTGGCGGTTTTAAGAAAACAACTACCGGACAACCATCCCACCTTGATCGATGCCATGAACAACCTGGCGTTCGTCTATGATGCCGAGAAAAAAAATAAAGAAGCCGAAGCGCTCTATGCGGAGGTTTTAAGCATCCGGGAATATTTATTCGGCCGCCAGGATCCTGCGTTGGGAACGTATTTGAGCAACTTGGAAAATATGTACCGCCGCGAAGGCAAGTTGAATGAAGCCATCGGCATGGCCAAACGCCGGTTGGATTTGCAAAACAAAAATACCCGCGTCAATCCGCGCGATCATGTGCATACGCTGATCAGCCTGGCCACCCTCTACCGCGACGGCGGGCAGTTGGCAAAAGCCGAGCCGCTGTTTGCCCAAGCCTTGGAAATCGACCGGCGCGAATTGGGCAAACTTCATCCCCGGGTTGCGGTTGACTTGACGCTCTTGGCGGAAGTGTACGCGCTGCAAAAAAGATATGTTGAAGCGGAACCTTTGTATAAAATCGCCTTGGCCATCCAAGAAAAGCTGTTCCCGCCGGATCATCCCAACCGCAAAAAAACCCTTATCCATTACGCCCAACTATTACGGCAATTGAAACGGACGCATGAAGCGGATGACCTGGATAAAAAAATCCGCGCCCTGCCCACGCGCACCGTCACACCGTAAATTCGATTCGGCAATAATTTTAAGGTAGCGACGCAAAATTTTGCGTCGCTACGGCCCGGTAAATTTTAATCAAGCGTTCCCGTATCTTATGTTTTTCAAACTGAACCAGCAGCTCACGCGACATATCTTTTCCCTGTGCATAAAAATCAGATTCCGCAACCATGCGTTGGGTCAGGGCAATGAACTCCTGCGTGTTTCCGGCTTTGAGGTAGGGCGCTGCGTAAAGGCTGGCGTATTCCCGGAGATCGCGGAAAATAACCGGCAAACCCGCAGCCGCGGCTTCCAGCGGCGCCAAAGGGCAATTTTCCTGATAACTGGGAAACAAAAAAAGATCCGCCGCATTGTAAATCAAGGGCATTTGCTCCAGCTCAAACATGCCTAAAAATTTCACATTGGGTCCGGCAGCGGCCATGCGGCGGTTCAATTTCACAATGCCCTCGGTCATTATCCCGAACGGCCTTCCCCCGGCCCAGACAAACGTCAATCCGGGGCAGGCGGCGGCGATATCTATAAAATCCTCCACACCCTTGCGCCCCTGCAATTGCCCCACACCTAAAACCACAAATGCGTTTTCCGGCAGTCCCAGCCATGCGCGTCCCTGTTGGCGGCGCTCAGGCGTGAAGGAGTATTTTTCCGTTGAAACGGGATTGACCACTTGCACCACCCGGGTCGAAACATTCAAATCCCGGATAGCCTCCTCAACCGTGGGTGACACGGCAAGGCACACGTCCGCATAGGCATAAACTTTCCGCAGATACCAGCGCACCAGAGGCAACAGCAGTTTCCAGGCCGGAAGCGACCCGCGGGCGGAATCCGGAATCACATGCGCGGTTATAATCCGGCGCCCCGGGTATTTCCGCCCTTTCCAAAAATAATAAGGCCCATAGGTATGCGCGTGCATCACCCGGCCCCAGCCTTGGTTGTTCACGAACACGTCAACATCCGGCTGTGCCTTAAGCAAATCCACG
>JAGVPM010000089.1 GCA_020052235.1 Candidatus Goldiibacteriota bacterium | reverse complement strand
GACCCCTCACCCTCTCCCTCTCCCGCAGCTAACGCCGGGGAGAGGGGATATTATATGATGCTCATTCCTCTCGTTGAGACAGTTGTGACACAGTCTCTATAAAGAGGGGGAGGGGGAGTTGAATTTCTTCGGATTATTGATAAAACATTTCCATTATCTTTTTTTGCTGGCCTGCAAACTGGCGCCGGGTTCCGGACCAGCCTACGCCTCCGCCTTGGATCATGATAAAATGATCGGCCACTTCCAGGGCATCCTCAAGATTATGCGTTACCATGACACTGGCGACCCGGTGCTCGTGCTTTAAGCGGTTAATCAAATCCGTAATGCTTTTGGACGACATGGGGTCCAACCCGGTCGTCGGCTCATCATATAAAATACAACTCGGGTGATAAATCAGCGCCCGCGCAATGGCGACCCGGCGGCGCATTCCGCCCGAAAGCTCCTCGGGCATCATATTAATGGTATGCCCCAATCCCACTGTGTCCAGCATGGCTTGAACCCGTGGGGCAACCTCCGCATGCGTCTGGCGGGTGTGTTCCAGGTAATAATACCCGACATTTTCACCCACGGTCAATGAATCAAACAAGGCGCCTTCCTGAAACACGATGCCCATTTTTTTACGGATTTCCACCAGGTCCTCATAGGAAATACGCGAGAGCTCTTTCCCGTGCACCCAGACCTCGCCCTGGTCCGGGTTGATTAAACCTAAAATAATCCGTAAAATAGTGCTTTTTCCCGAACCCGAAGCACCCAAAATTGCCAGAGTATCCTGTTCGCCCACGGATAAGTTGACGTCCTTTAAAATGGAGCGTCCGCCCACGGAGTAATCAATATTGCGCAGTTCAATCATGTTACACTCCAAAAGCTTTCAGCACGATGAACCCGATCACGTAATTGGCTAAAAAAACCACCACGGAACTATTCACCACGGCTTTGGCCGACGCTTCCCCAACGCCGCGCACGCCCTGGGCTGCATGCAATCCCAGAAAGCAGGAAACCGTGGCAATGATGTATCCGAACACAAACGGTTTCAGCAACCCGCCCGATAAATGACGAAGAACAAATGCCTTCCGTGCCTCAAACCAAAACACACCGGGGGCCACGGAGGAAACCAAAAAACCGCCCAAGAGCGTGATCAGATTCATCACCATGGTTAAGGCCGGCACCATGATCAACAGGGCCAATAAGCGCGGGGCCACCAATTTCTGCATGGGATCCTGGCCCAATCCTTCAATAGAGTCTATCTGTTGGGTCACGCGCATGGATCCCAATTCCGAGGCAATCCGCGCACCCACCCGGCCGGCCAGCATAAGCGCGGTAAATACCGGAGCCAATTCGCGCACCGTTGACACAGCCAGCATACGCCCGATGTAAACCTTGGCTCCGTAGGTGTCCATTTCCGCTTCCATGATCAGCGTAATGGCCATACCGACAAACAATCCGGTGGCGGTCAAAATCACCAGTGATTGCACGCCCAAGGAGTCCAATTGGTCCAAAACATCACGGTATTTCGGCGGCTGCCGAAACAGGCCCTTAAATGCTTGGCCGCAAAATATGCCATAATCGCCCAGCGTGCGCAGCATTTTTTTTGTTTCATCCCAAAGGGGTATTTCCACGTGTCTGACTCCTTAACCAACTATTCTAAAAACACAATTATACGCATGCACTACAACTGCATCTTTCTCGAACACTGTCATTTCGAGGAGCTTTGGCGACGAGAAATCTAAAGCAACTGTATGAACCGGATTTCTCGCTTTGCTCGAAATGACAATCTTTTTCAAAAACCCAGACATCATGTTAACACGTTATTTGCTTGCGTTTGCTTGAGACATTTTCAGGCTGCGCCAGCGGGTAAATTCATCTTCAAAATTCGGCGTAAATATTTCCGTGCCCAAATGCCGGCGTATCTCCTGCGGCTCCCACCAACGGCCTTCGTCGATTTCATCCGGATCGGGATGGATTTCTCCCTCCCATATTAATTCAAAGGTTTCCACCAACTCGATTTCAACCGGACTTTGCATTTCATAGCGGTAAAGCCACAACAACGGCCGGCCGGTTACAATGCCCAATTCTTCGGCCAGTTCCCGGCGCGCGCCCAATTCCGGAGCCTCGCCCGGGTGCAAATGCCCCCCCACCGAGGTGTCCCATTTTCCGGGTTGAATATCTTTTTGCAGCGAACGTTTTTGCAAATACACCCGCCCCTGAGGGTCGCACACCATCACATGCGCCACGCGGTGGCGTAAAAAACGGCTGCTATGGCATTCACGGCGGGTCGCCAGGCACAATACGCGTCCGTCGCGGTCCACAACTTCAAACCATTCATCGGCTGGTTTCATGGGCCCCATCATATCAGATTCATTTCAAAATAACCAGCCTTGGATCGTGGCGCGCAACCCCGTCCCCGGAACATCTTTACCTACTTTTTTCTCAGTAAAAATTCAACTTTACCGAAAATAAACATAGCTTGGCGGATTTAACATTCACTCTCACCGGGGTAAGTATGTCGAACGAAATTGAGTTTCCAATTTCTCTCCAGCGCATCAAATCCCTAAGTCTGGGATTGGTGCTTTTCTTTTGCGCCCTGTTGGGGGTTTTTTCCTTTCTCGGAGCGCCCGCTTTAGGGATGCAAACTGTGCTGCACCTTAAAACCGCGCTGATTTGGCTCTGCTTATTTACTGCCGGCGTACTGTTGCTCAAGGGATGGTTTTACCGTTTATATACCCAAGAAAGCCTGGCCTTAATACTCGGAACTATTTTATTTTTAAATACCGGAATGTTTTTAACCAATGCGGAGTTTCCTTATTTATTTCCCGCTTTGCGCCCTGCGCCCCTTTCCATGGGCATCTGGATTTTCAGTGACGCGTTGATCAGCATTTTTGCTTTTACAGCGCTTGGGTGGTTTTCGCTGCAAAAACCTAAAAAACGCAGCCAAAACCTGTACCTGGGCTTGGGGTTTGGAGCCTTGCTCCTGGGGCTGATCTATCTAAGTTGGCTTTTTATCTTTCCGGCCGTGTCTTCTCCCGCCTGGGATAACCATCAACCGTATTTATTTTTGATTCCCGCGGTAATTTGGCTCCTGACGCAACTTTTAATCCTCCGCCGTTGGCCGCAATTCGAACCTCCATTTTTTACATTTTTCATCGGCCTGAGTCTGGTTCCCCGCCTGGAAGCATACGCCTTGGAAGGCTTTTTTGCTCCCGTGCATCCTTACCTTCCGTCCGCTACTTTTTTTATGCTCATGGCCATGTCCCTCAGCCTCCTGCTCATAGGATTGATGTTGAATTTTATCCAGGGCAATACTATAAAAATGAAAATCGGGGAATATTTTAAGCATTCGCAAAAGGAATTGGCGGACCACACCCGCCAAATTGAGTTAGCCAACCAAGATCTGGAAAATCAGATCGTACGCCAGCAAATCCAAGCTGATTTGAGCCGCCTTTTAACCTTGTCTTTGAACAACGCCCCGGTTAAGGAAATGCTCAACCAGATGATGACCTATTTGACTGCGTTGCCGTGGCTGGCACTCACCGGCTCTTGGGCGCTCTATATCTATGACTCCAAAAGCGGGGATTTGCACCTCCGGTACCTGAATAGCCCTCCGCCGGAATGGCCGGCTAAATTTTCGGACCTGGCGATGCCTAACTGCCTGTGCGGGCACGCGCGCACCTCCGAGGAATTCACGGTTTGCACGCGATCATTTGCCGAACTTACCGAGTCCTCGATGAAAACAATTCACTATGGGCTTTTACTCCAAACCGCATCTTCCCAGCCCATAGGCCGCTTGATTTTATTCGCCACCCCCGGATCATCCGCGGATTTACCCGTGCTGGAATTTTTAAAATCCGTGGCCCAAATTTTCACCGGCGTAATACAACGAAAACAAATTGAAGAAGAGCTCCGGCAAGAACGGGATAAAATCAACCAATATTTGGCCAATGCCGGGGTGATTTTTATGATTTTAAGTACGGACCGGAAAATCCAAATGGTCAACCGCAAAGCCTGCGAGGTTTTAGGCTATCAACCTTTTGAACTGATCGGCAAGGATTGGTTCGAGCTTTGTGTCCCCGAACGGGCGCGGTTGGAAACGACTGAGTTTTTTAATAGTATCCTCGAATTGGGCCAAAAAGATACGGACTATGCCTTCGAAAATCCGGTCCTCAACCACGACGGACAGGAACGCTGGGTGGCCTGGCACTCTACGATCCTTAAAAATTCCGATGATACCATCCAAGCCATTCTGGCTTCCGGGGAAGACATCACTGAACAGAAAAACCTGCAATCCCAATTGTTGCAGTCCCAAAAACTCGAGTCCATCGGGCAATTGGCCGCCGGCATCGCCCATGAAATCAATACCCCAACGCAATACGTCGGCGACAATGTCCGCTTTATGCAGGAATCTTTCCAAAAATTCGCAACGCTTATCTCTCAGTTTCCCGATTTCATTGAAGCTGTTAAACGGAACAACTTCTCTCCGGAAATGATCATTGAGATGGAATCTGCGGTTAAGGAAGCTGACTTTGACTATCTATCTGAAGAAATCCCCCGCGCCATTGACCAATCTTTGGAAGGCATCGGCCGCGTGGCCACCATTGTGCGCGCCATGAAGGAATTCGCCCATCCCGACACGGCTGAAAAAACTCTCACGGATTTAAACCATGCCATTGAATGCACGATCACCATCTCGCGCAACGAATGGAAATATGTGGCCGAGATAGAGACCTATTTGGATCCCGAACTGCCTATGGTGCCCTGCCTGCCCGGTGAATTCAACCAAGTGCTCTTGAATATGATCGTCAACGCGTCGCATGCCATCGCCGATGTGGTTGGCGGCGAGGGACAAGCGGAAAAAGGGAAAATCCGTTTTCGCACCCGCCTGGGTAAAGACCGGGCGGAAATTTATATTGAGGACACGGGCACCGGCATACCCAAAGACATTCTGCCTAAAATTTTCGATCCTTTTTTCACCACTAAAAAAATCGGCAAAGGCACGGGACAAGGCTTGGCGATTTCACGCAATGTGGTGGTGGAAAAGCTTAAAGGCAGCATTGATGTCCAATCCCAAGTCGGCAAGGGCACCACGTTCATTATCCGCCTGCCGCTTATGGACGATCAGCCGGCGGCGGGAAACCCCAAGGGAGCTTAACATGGCCAAGGTGCGGATTTTATTTGTCGACGATGAACCCAATGTGCTGCAGGGTTTGCAGCGCCTGCTGCGCCCCCTGCGCGACCAATGGGATATGGAAACCGCCGGCGGCGGTTCCGAAGCTTTGGAACGCCTGGCGCAAACGCCGTTTGACGTGATCGTCTCCGACATGCGCATGCCCGGCATGGACGGGGCCGAATTGCTCAACCGCGTCATGCTGCTCTACCCGGGCATGATCCGCATTGTCCTTTCCGGCTATTCCAACCAGGAAAACTTTTCCCGTTCCATCGGGCCCATGCATCAATATCTTTCCAAACCCTGCACGCTGGCGCAATTGGAAAACTGCATCAACCGCGCCTGCTTTTTGCACGACCATTTAAAAAAAAACCAGACGCTGCTGGCCTTGATCTCCCGGCTGCAAACCCTGCCCAGCATGCCCGCTTTGTACACGCAGGTCGTCTCGGAACTGAAACAAGACGAGCCTTCGCTGGAAAAAATCAGCCAACTGATTTTCCAGGATCCTTCCATGACCGCAAAAATCCTGCAGTTGGCCAATTCCTCTTTCTTCGGTTTTTATTCGCAAATTGCCGATCCCCTGCGTGCCATTAAAGTTTTAGGCTTGGACATGATCCATTCCCTGGTTCTGACCTATCAAATTTTCAGCCAGCTTGACAGTAAGCTTCCCGCAACGTTTAATTTGGCAAAACTTTGGAACCACCAGCTTTGCGTGGCTCAAGCTTCAAAAAAGCTGGTTTTTCTTTGGGGCTTGAACAAATCCATTAGGGAAGAAGCTTTTTTAGCCGGACTTTTGCACGATCTGGGGCAGCTTATTCTAGCCGCCAATTACCCGGACGAATTTCTGCGCCTCCTGGCTTTGTCGCAAGACATTTTTCCCTCGGTCCAGGCCGAACAGGATGCTTTGGGAGTCACGCACGCGGATTTGGCCGCCGGCTTGTTCGCCCTTTGGGGCCTGCCCACTTCCATTATTGAGGCCGTCCTGTACCACCATCAGCCTCCGCCGGCTTGGTTCTACCCCGCGCCCACGGCCGTGACCGCGGTTTATGTTGCTGAACAGCTGATTCAGGCTCCCGCAACCGATGATGTGGCGCCGTATTTGGAAACCTTAAACTTATTGGATACTCTGCCGAGTGCCCGGAAAATCTGCCAGGATACGCTGGCCGGAGCCTCGGAGCTGGAGGGATGGCCGCATGAGTAAAAAACACATTTTATTTGTCGACGATGAATCCAATGTCCTGCAAGGTTTGCAGCGCATGCTGCGCCCCCTGCGGGACGAGTGGGATATCGAGGTTGCCGGCAGCGGGCAGGAAGCGCTGGAAAAAATGTCATTGTCCGCGTATGACGTGATTGTCAGCGACATGCGCATGCCGGGCATGGACGGCGCCCAGCTGCTCCAGAAAGTCATGCTCCGGTATCCCCAAACCGTCCGCCTCATTCTTTCCGGCCAATCCGACCAGGAAGGCATCATGCGCTCGGTGGGTCCGGCCCATCAATATTTAGCCAAGCCCTGTTCGGCGGATATTTTAAAAGCCACGGTCGGGCGCGCCTGCGCCCTGCGCGACCTGCTGTCCCAGGAGTCCTTGCGCCATTTGCTGTCCAAAGTCAAAAACCTCCCGAGTCTTCCTTCATTATATGTAGAGGTCATGAAGGAATTGCAGTCCCAGGATGCTTCCATTGAGCGGGTCGGCAGGATCATTTCCAAAGACCCCGCCATGTCCGCCAAAATACTGCAATTGGTGAATTCCGCTTTTTTCGGATTCCCCACCCGCATCACGCTGCCTGCGCGCGCCGTTACCATCCTGGGCCTGGAAAAAATCAAAGCCTTGGTTTTATCTTTGCACGTTTTTTCCCAGTTCCAGGCCGCGCAACTGCCCGGCTTTTCCCTGGAACTCCTGTGGGACCATTGCCTCCAAGTTGCGAATTTTTCCAAGCTCATTGCCAAGGACATGGAGGCATCCCAAGCCCTGGCCGATGATTGTTTTTCCGCAGGATTATTGCACGATACCGGCACTTTAATTCTGGCAGGAAACCTCCCCCACGAATATGCGCAGGCATTAACCCGCAGCCAGCAAGATTCCGCCTCACGCGTAGAGCTGGAAGCGGCTGAAGAGGAAATTTTCGGCGCCACGCACGCCGAGGTGGGGGCTTATTTGCTCGGCCTTTGGGGGCTGCCCCATTTGCTGGTGGAAGCCGTAGCCTTTCACCATACGTCCCGGGAATGTTTTAATACGGATTTTTCACCTTTAACCGCCGTGCATGCTGCCGATGCCTATGCCTGGGAACAGCGCCACTCTGGGGAGGAAAATTATACCTCACCCCTCGACCTGATTTATCTCCAAAACTGCGGTTTAAGCCACAAAGCCGATCATTGGCGGAAACTATGTGAAGCTGAAGCCCAAAAAACCAGGGCAACCAATCCTGATGAAAGTCAAGGTGAGGCTCATGAGTGAAAAAATCTTATTCGTAGACGATGATACCAATCTGCTCGCGGCCCTCCAAAGGACGCAGCGCAAACAGTTTGATTTGGACATTGCCTCGAGCGGCGAGGCCGGTTTGGCGCAAATCCAAAAAAGCGGGCCCTACGCGGTCGTGGTCTCGGACATGCGCATGCCCATTATGAACGGCGCGCAATTCCTGGCCAAAGTCCGTGACTTGCAGCCCGACAGCATCCGGATCGTACTGACCGGGCAATCCGATATGAAAGACGCCATCGACGCGGTCAACCGCGGTAATATTTTCCGGTTTCTTACCAAACCTTGCAGCAACGAAGCCCTGACGCAAACATTGGAAGCGGCCCTCGGGCAATATCGGCTGGTGCATGCCGAAAAGGAACTGCTGGAGAAAACCCTGCAGGGCACGGTCAAAGTTCTGGCAGAAGTTTTATCCCTGGTCAACCCCGTGGCCTTTGGGCGGGCCACGCGCTTAAAGCGCTATATTCATCATATGCTGTTAATCCTCAAACCCGACCAAGCGTGGCAATTTGAAATTGCCGCCCTTTTGTCCCAAATCGGGTGCGTGACCATGCCGCCCGATGTATTGCAAAAGCATTTTTCCAATGAACCGTTATCCAAGAATGAACAGCTGATGCTCGATGGATTTCCCGGAGTAGGCCGGGAGTTGCTCGCCGCCATTCCCCGCTTGGAACAGGCCGCGCAAATGATTGCCCGTCAGCAAGAAAGCTGGAATCCCGCGCTCGGAGCCACCGACTTAAAACAACTGGACGCTGTCACGCTGGGCGCTCAAATGCTGGGTTTGGCTTTGCAGTATGACCGGCTCCTCTCCCAGGGATTAACTTCCGGGCAAGCGTTTGACGAACTGCTGCAAACACCGGCCCAATTTGACGCCCGCTTGGTGGCCTGTTTGAAAGAAGGCTTGGATACTCAGGAAATAACCTTGGATGCACAAACCGTGGATGTCTGGAACCTGCAAACCGGAATGATTCTGGATGAACCCATTAAAACCTTCAAAGGCGTGCTGCTGGTGCCCAAGGCACAAACCATCAGCGAAACCTTATTAAAGTACCTGCAAAATTTTGCCCGCCGGGGTGACATCGAAGAACAAGTCCGGGTCCTGGTGCCCAAGGTAAAGCCGGACGAGTAACTGCTTCGGCTGCTTCGACAGGCTCAGCAACCGGTCAACTACCGATTTAATTTGATTTATTCATGGTCACTGAGCTTGTCGAAGTGACCTGACACCTGCACGTGCGCAAGTTCCCAACCAGCTAAAATCAAAAAAAATCCCGGCGTTTTGAACGCGCCGGGATTAATATCTTTTTGGTTGCGGGGGCTGGATTTGAACCAGCAACCTTTGGGTTATGAGCCCAACGAGCTACCATTGCTCCACCCCGCGATGAATGCAGACTTTAGCACAGGGCTTCTGGGTTGTCTAGCGGAATATAAAAAAATGGTGCCGAGGGCCGGAATCGAACCGGCATGGACCTTGCGGTCCTGCGGATTTTAAGTCCGCTGCGTCTGCCTGTTTCGCCACCCCGGCATGCAGACTAACATGGGGTGCACTGAGAAGCCGCCCCCTCCAACGAAAACTGTTCTTCCAGCCACTGGCCGATCGGGTTTTGTTGCGTGGCCAGGTAATGCGCGTAATGCATGTGCAGGCACTTAATGGTATGCCACTCCGCCACCCCGCCGATCCCGCGCTGTTCCAAGTCGCGGGCCAATTGCGGTTGCGCCTGTTCCAACCGGCGGTATTCATCCGCCCCGATCATGGCTTTGCGCTCCGCGCCATACGCCGCATGGGCCGCATTCAGTGCGCGTTCCAAGCCAATGTTTTGCCCGACCTGTTCCTGCAGGCGCTGAATCCACCCTTCATCTTCCAGGCGGCTGATCATTTTATTCAACGCCGGGCAGGTCAGCCAAAAGAGCGTGGGGAAAAAATAGGCATCCCCCTCCCGGCCGGGCAAAGGCTGATTCACCACCACCGTGGGATACCCAAACCGGCAGCGCTTTGCAATCCCCGCCAATTGCCGGGGACTCCGCCGCAGCTGCTGCTCCAATTTTTCCAAATCAGTTTTCGAAACCGCTTCCCATGCCATCCGGGTATGCCCGCCGTTTAGGGTTTTTTGTTTTCCGGATCGGCAATCCCATGTTCGGATCTATTCACAACCGAACCCGGAGCCCGTTCCGGGATAAACCGGTATACCAATTCCCCGGCGCGGACCAGCCCGAGTTCTTCGCGCGCAATGGGTTCCACGGCTTGGGGATGGGCGCGCAGTTCGGCAATTTGCTGTTTTAATTTTTGATTGGTTTTTTGCATATCGGCCATTTCCAGCGCCTGTTGATCGCGTTCCTTATATAAGGACAGCAACGACAACAAACTTTTATCGCCGGCGAACAACACCATTAAAAAAACCAAAACTCCCGTCAACCCCAGCACAATTTTCCAAACCCGGCCCGTGCCCGGGATTTTCAGCGTCCACTGCCTATCGGTTTGGGAGTACCAGGTTTGATTGGCCACAACGCTCCTATGACAAAAAACCACTTCCGTCCGGGACCAGAGCGAAAGTGGTTATTTTAACAGCGGTATGCAAAGGCCCGGATCGGCTACGTCAATTCGCGTTCCAATTTTGGAATGGCTTTTTTTACTTCCAAACGCCCGCGCCCTAAATTCCCGTCCAGCTCCAGCGCCATGGTGATGAAATAATCGTTGCCGATGGTCATCATGATCATCATGGCTTTTTCCGTTGAAATCATGATCTCGCTGGTTTTTCCCAGCCCAAAATTTTCCGAGGCTTTTTTGGCATTTTTAATAATGGTGGCATATTCGGCGCCGACGGCGCTGATGTCGAACACGCCTTTTGTCGACACCTGATCAATAACAATGCCGTCGGTTCCGACCAGACCGGCCCCGATGGCGCCATCCACTGTATTGACAATGTCGTTTAATATCGGTTTAAAATCCATGGGTTCACCCGTACATCCCAACCAGTGCTGCGCTGCGAGCTAGCGCAATACTTTGTTTACGTCGGTCATCGCCAACCGCATTTTTCCGATGTTAATATTGTCCTCGGCCTGCACCAACAGTATCCTGTGCCCGAACTTATTGAAAAAAATCTGCCCGTGCTCACCGGTGATCAACACTTGCTTGACCTGCTTGCCGTAATTCATGGCCTGGACCGCTTTGTCGGTTTTTTCAAAAATCAGCGCAGCGGTCTTGGACATTTCCTGAACATCGAGCTCTTTCTTAAACGTGCTGTTTAAAAACGCACCCTGTTCGTCAATCAACAACGTGCCGACGATCCCGTCGGTTTGAACCAACTTCGTCAGCGCCGTAAGAATTTCCGGTGTAACGGCCGCAACCGCGGCTTTGGGTTTTTCCTCCGGTGCCAATGCCGCAGGCTTTGGTTCCGGCGGCGCAGGTTGGGCTTCTTCTTTTTTAAACACCGGAACGGGCTCCGGTTTTACTTCCGGCGCCGGTTTCGGTGCTGCCTTTGATTTTTCCGGAGGCTTCGGTATGGTATCTTTCATCACGGAAAGAATATCATCCGAAGTGATTTTATCATTATCCCGGTGGCTGCTTAAATTTTCCGGTTTGGAGCGCTCCGGAACTTTTCGCTCAGTGCTGGCTTGAACCTTTCGCAGTTCCAGGTCTTTCAACCGCTGGCGAACCACCAAATTTTCCGGATCCGCTTCCAGGATCAAACGGTATATCTTTATGGCATTATCAATATCGCCTTGCTTGGTAAATGCTTCTGCCTGTGATAATTCCTTTTTCGTATCCGGTTTTGCTTCCGGCGCATCGGCGGTTGCCGGAGCCGAAGCTGCCGCCGGTTCTTCCGGCCGCGCGGGCCCATTGTTTTTCGCTTGTTCCAAGGCCTGTTTCAACATCTGCTGCGCCGTGGCATCGTCCGGATTAAGCGTTAAAACTTTTTGATATTCTTCTATGGCGTTGGTGAATTTTCCCTGCTTCATATAAGTTTGGCCAAGCAGGGAGTGCGCCATGATATTATTAATATCCGCGGCCGCAACTTTTGCAAATTCCGTCGCCGCTTCTTCATGCCGTTCTTTTTCTAAAAACGCCCGGCCTAAAACCATATGGGCGCTCATATAAGTAGGATGAACTTGAAGCCCTTTTAAACAGGTTTCAATAGCTTCATCCAACATTCCGCTTTTTCGATAAGATTCCGCCAAAGAAACAAAAACCAAGGATTCTGGATTCTGGGTTAGTTTTCTTGTATATTCTTCAATTTCGGCGAATCCGGAATCGTCTTTGGCCATTTAAATATCCTCCGCCGCAAACCCCTTCACAACGCAATTTATCGCCCGGCGTACGGAAAAAGGCGTTAATTTATTCGATATCCTAGCATGGCCAATTTGGGGTGTCAATACAAAATTCAGTTTCCCCTCTTGAGATTTTTTGTCAACTTTCATGTAATTTAAAAGTTTTTCCACGGATTCATTTTTTCCCTGAATAGGCAAACCCGCCTGATAAATAAGTTTTTTTTGCCTGAGAACTATTTTTTTATCACCCATTCCCTCCATGTGCGCCAACAAAGCTGCCGCAACCATGCCTATGGCCACGGCTTCCCCATGCAAATAGGTGCGATAGTGATGATACGCTTCCAAGGCATGGCCTAAGGTATGCCCGTAATTTAAAATCGCCCTTAAACCGTGTTCTTTTTCATCCTGAGATACCACGTTGGCTTTTATGGAGCATGTCCGGCGTATGGTTTCAGTTAAAACCGGCATTTGTTTTTGCAAAATTTTCGCCATGTTTTTTTCCAAATACGTAAAAAAAACTTTATCGGCTATGACCGCAGATTTTATGACTTCCGCCAAACCGGCTCTAAATTGGCGCGCGGAAAGTGTTGCCAATACCGCCGGGTCGATTAAAACCAATCTCGGCTGATAAAACGCACCAATCATGTTCTTTCCCAAGGCGTGATTCACCGCTACTTTTCCGCCCACCGAAGAATCCACTTGGGCCAAAAGCGTCGTAGGCACTTGGATAAAATCCACGCCGCGCATGAAGGTAGCGGCCACCAACCCGGATAAATCACCCACCACGCCGCCTCCCAAGGCCACGATCACAGTGCGGCGATCCATCCGTTTTTTCAGCATGACACCTATAATGGATTCGAGCTGTTGGAGAGATTTGGTTTTTTCCCCTTCGGGGACGCAGTGGGTATGAACGGTAAAGTGCGATTTTTTCAGCGAGTCGGCGGCCCTGGGGCCATAGAGCCTGAACAAACGCGGATGGGTAATGATGAAAGCCGTGCGGCCGGCAACGCGTTTTTGGGCCCACGCGCCCAATTGATCCAATCCGCCCGGCTGGATCACAATGGGATAATTCCGCTGGCCCCCTAACTGCACTTGCAACATGGGCATGGCAACACTCCCGGGCTGGAGAAAATACCTAGTGTAGTGTCTCCAACGCTTCTTTACATTTGATTGTCATTGCGAGAATCGTTTTTGCGACGAAGCAATCTGTTTTAAACTCTAAACGCTCCGAAAAAGCGCGATTGCTTCGCTTTGCTCGCAATGACAAATGTAAAGCTATTTAAGAAGCACTACACTAGTAGGGAACAGGCATGCCTGTTCCCTACAATTAAAAAAACATCATCGCTTCGGAACTATAACAAAATCACCTGTCAGCGTCAAGTGAACGCTTGACAATCCCATAAAGCCGAGGGTATCATCGGCAGATTCGTTTTTTTATTCAATAAGGAGTTAACTTCCGTTTATGCGAATTCTTTCCTGCTTGTTTTTCGGACTTATCCTGTTTTGTTCCGTGAGTGTGTGGGCTTCGGATCCGATTGTTGAAGCCCTGGGCGGCGCCACCTTGGTGCTTGAAGAAGAATCCACCCGGCTGAATTTATTTAATCTCGGCAATCCGGCGGGAACCGCTTTCTTGCCGAATAAAAACCGCCTGGACTTAACGCTTAATGCCGCGCCGCGCAACCGTTTGGCTGAATTTGCCACCGGCGACGACGGGACCTTGGGCAATGTGGATCCTGTTGGAAACACCTTGGCGCCGAATACTGTCTATACCCGCCAAACCCAAACCTGGAGCGCAGGCTTGGCGCCTTATCAGCCCAAAAGTTACGGCGGATGGCTGATGGCATTATCCGACACTGTGACCATGCAGCTCGTGCCCCAAGCTATGTACAGCTACCGGCGCTCCACGGATTCCCAGGCGGCTTTCCGGGACCAAGAAGGCGGTGCAGCCTTGCGTTCCTCGTGGAAACTGGACCCGCACTGGGCGCTGGGCGCCGGCGTAAATTCTTTTTCATCTTGGGAAGAAGGGTGGGCCGAACCCGACGGGACATCCCGCCAAGACCTGGACGCGCCCGTATTGACTTCAGATTATAGCCGCACCCGATTGAACTACGGCCTGGAACTGGGAACCGCTTACCGTTTTGAATCCGTATTTGATGCCAAAGATTTTTTGGATTTGGGATTTCATTTAAAGGGCGAGCGTTCGGCGTATAAAACCCTCTATGTGCAAACCTGGGCCAACGCATCCTCCAATGCCGAATATCAGGGGCGCACCTTGCCCTGGCAAGCCTACTTTCAGGGCGTTTATTCCTTTCAATCCGTCATGGATATTGCCTTGGAAGCCGGATTTCAAAATCAACAGTGGTACCGTTCTCTGGCCGCCGATGCGCTGCCGGGCGAACCGGAACATTTGAGTCAGAATTTGGACAACATAGATTATGAACTTTCATTCCGCGTCAGGCTGCCCATGGCTCGGGAGGATGATTTGCGTTTCGGAGTGGCTTTCAACAACCGGGGCTTTGACCATCAATACCCGACCGGGCGTTTGTTGTTTCTCGGTTCGGACGGGCTTTATACCCAGCCTTCCATTGAGACCGTTTCCTCATCCATCGGCATCGGCACGGCGTTTGTCCCTGCGGAAGGTTCCGTCGTGGCATTTGAATATCATCTGGGTTCCTCCAAGAGCCGGCAAGACCAACTCATACCCCAGCCGTCCAATATCATCGCCAATTCTGGATATACCCGTTTTGCTTTTGGCGTCCAATACAGCTTAATTGAAAATCTGGCGCTCCGGATCGGATTTACCAATCAGCGCGTGGTTTACGAATACAATGACACCAACCTCAATCCCAACACCGGAAAGCCGTATATCTTCACCCGCGCCACGGAAACGTCGGGGCTGCGTTTTGGATTGGGGCTGGAGGAAGGCCCGGTGTCCATAAACCTGACGTTCAATGCCGAACGCTTTCAGCACAGCCCCTCGGGCTGGGCCATGTTGGACAAACCCGCGTCCGCCGGTGTCAGCCAAGACCGCGATGAACAGCTTACAACCCTGTTGGGCGTGACCTACAAATATTAAGCGCCGAAAAAAATATACCGTTCCCGTAGAGACGCAAAATTTTGCGTCTCTACAATTTAATTTCTATTTACGTTGTTGATTATTTCTTCTTCAGATATTCCGACATGCCCTTCATGGCGCAAAAATCACCGCACATGGTGCATACCTCGGCTGTTTGCGGCCGCGACGATTCGCGGACTTCGCGCGCCCGTTTCGGATCCAGCGCCAGCGCCATTTGTTGCTCCCAATCCAGCGCCTTGCGCGCCTTGGCCATCTTCCGGTCCCACTCGCGCGCGCCGGGAACGCCCTTGGCAATATCCGCCGCGTGCGCGGCAATGCGGCTGGCGATCACGCCGTCACGCACATCCTGCACGCTGGGAAGCCGCAAATGCTCGGCCGGCGTTACATAGCAAAGAAAATCCGCTCCGGCCGCGGCGGCAATGGCTCCGCCGATCGCGCAGGCAATGTGATCATAGCCCACGGCCACATCCGTGACCAAAGGACCAAGCACGTAAAACGGGGCATTTTCGCACAAACGTTTTTGCAGCTGGATATTGGTTTGCACCTGATCCAAGGGAACGTGCCCCGGACCCTCAACCATCACCTGCACACCCGCGTCTTTTGATTGCCGGGCCAGTTCGCCTAAAATGATCAATTCCTGAATTTGCGCGCGGTCCGTGGCGTCTTCCAAGCACCCGGGACGCATGGCGTCTCCCAAGGAAATTGTCACATCGTATTTGCGGCAGATCTCCAAAACCCGGTCGTATTGCGCAAAATAGGGATTTTCTTTTTCCTGGTAAATCATCCACTCGGCCATGAACGCGCCGCCGCGGCTGACAATATCCGCGATGCGTCCCTGCGCGCAAAGCCGATCCACGCTTTCGCGCGTAACTCCGGCATGAATGGTCATAAAATCCACGCCGGCTTGGGCTTGCGCCTCAATCACGTCAAACATATCTGCGGGGTCCATTTCCACCACGCGCTTGCCTTTTTTCACAGTGCGCACTGCCGTCTCATACACGGGCACCGTGCCCAGCGCCTGGGGGATTTCATTTAAAAGCCGCGAGCGCAAAGCAACCACATCGCCCCCGGTGGACAAATCCATAATGGCATCCGCCCCGGCTTCAACAGCTGTCCGGGCTTTAAGCATTTCCTCTTCATAGTCAATATGGTCCATGGATGTACCCAGGTTCGCATTCACCTTGGTGCGCAGCCCTTGGCCCACACCCAGGGGCCTGCCTTGGGGATGATGGGGATTGTGCGTGATGATGATATTGCCTGCCGCCAACCCGGCCTGAATAAATTCCGTTGAACGGTGTTCTTCTTCGGCCACGATTTTCATGGCCGGCGTTAAATTTCCTGCACGTGCTTGTTCCAGCTGAGTCATGGTGTTCGTCCTTCCCGCTTAATCATGCGCCGCGGACGTTTGGTTTGCGCCAACCGTTCGGTCAAAGTTTGCTCTAAAACATAAAGCTTAAACCGCAACTGCTTAAAGGCCCCGCTGCCGCCGCGTTGGTCAAGTTTGCTGACCTCTTCCAAGACCCGCAACCCTTCCTGCGTCCGGCGGAAATTGGCGTGCGCCAACTCGAGAAACCCTCCCCGGCGGCGTTCCCCGGCCAAATTCGAGTGTACGCCCGGGTCCCGCTGTACGGAACGGCTCTGAATAAGTTCTTGGCCCAAATATTTTTTTTCCACTTCGGCCAATTTATGCCGGATGGCTTTTAATGACTGTTGCAAACCGCGGTCTTCCAGCACCAAACGCCCGAGTTCTTCAACCACCCGCAGCCCTTCGCGCACGCGGTTTAAATTGGCGTCCAATATCCGGTCAATCTCCCGGCCCATGTTTGCCATGCTTTTCCCTCCGCGCGGTTGGCCCAACCGCGCCTAAAAAAATACCCCGCGGCATGACACTCCGGCCGCGGGGTATGCATTCGATATTGCCAAGCTTACCGGTACGGAATCTGGTTAAAGCCGCCCGGGGCATTGCCGGGTGTTTTATAATTGCTGACGGGCGCCGATTTGTCGCGGCTGACCACTTTGTTCACCATCACCGTGGGATTGATGTCCTGTTCAATGCCCAGCGTTTTTTGGATATAGTTGCGGATCGCATCCTGCACGTTTTGCGAAACTTCCACGATGCTGTAATCCGCGATTACCGTAATGCGCGCGCTTACTTTCAGTCCGCGCCGCGTGTAGACCACGCGCCCCTTGATGTCGCGCAGGCCTTCAATCTTGCCTTTTAATACGCGGGCAAAATCTTCAATGGCCGCCAAGGAAACCAAAACTTCCCCCAGGGGATTTTTTAAAACCACCGTGCGTTCGCGCCGGGACAATTGAATATTGCCCCAGAATAAATATATAAAAATCGTCATGAAGACCAGCCCTGCGAGCAGGGCGATTCCCCGTCCGGTTGAGCCTTCAATCACGTACGTCAGGGGGCCCGAAATCATGTCCCCCAAGGTTAAAATAATTTGCGGATAAATGGCGGCCGCCAGGCTCAGCAATCCCAGCTTCAGTATCACCAATGCCCCGATGACCGTGATGAAAAAATTATAGGTGCGCATCTTCTTTTGCCTCCTTCAAACGGCCCATGGCCGCGGTTACTGTTTGCGAGCAGTTTTATCAGATTTCGTTTGAACATCCTGCACGGCCACATTGATGCGGGCCACGCTCAAGCCCGTCATGTCTTCCACGGCTTCCTTAACTTTGTCCTGCACCTTCTGGCACACGGCGGGAATGTCCACGCCGAATTCCACCACCAAATGCAAATCCAGGTAAACATCTTCTTCGGTGACTTCCACCCGCACGCCGCGCCCGTAGGTGGGCTTCATGCCCAGCACTTCACCCAACCCGGCCAATGGCCCGCGCCCGGTCGAAATCACCCCTTGAACTTCCCGTGCCGCCAAACCGGCAATGACGCCAATGGCTTCATCGGAAATACGAATGGTTCCCAATTCATTACGATCACGTTCATCCATCGTTTTATGCCCCCTTTCGGAGCTTGAGCAATTAATTGCTCAAGCTCCAGAGCAATTGAGAATAGGAAAATTGAGCAATAGAAAAACTCAATTGCGGTCTATTTTCGATTGTCTATTGCTCAAGCTTTAAAGGTTCAAGTTCCTCGACAAGAGTTTAACTCAACTTAAATTTTTTCACTCATCATCATTTCCACAAAGCTGGTCGAAAAACGCCCATCCCGGAACGCCCTGGTATTCAGAGCCTGCTTGTGGAAAGGAATGGTCGTCTTAATGCCTTCAATGACAAATTCATCGAGTGCGCGCAGCATGCGCTGAATGGCCTCCTCGCGCGTGGAGCCGAATGTAATCAATTTGGCCAATAAGCTGTCATAGTATGGAGGTATTTTATACCCCGCATAGGCGTGCGTGTCAATACGAACTCCGGGGCCCCCAGGCATGTGAAAATTGGTAATGGTGCCCGGGCAGGGCATAAAATTGTTCGCCGGGTCCTCGGCATTGATGCGCACCTCGATGGCGTGGCCCTTGGGAATCTGGTGTTCAGTCACGGTCAACGGTTCCCCGGCCGCCATCCGGATCTGTTCCTTGATCAGGTCCAGGCCCGTCACCATTTCCGTAACCGGATGTTCCACCTGAATGCGGGTGTTCATTTCCATAAAATAAAAATTATTATGCTTGTCGACCAAGAACTCCATGGTGCCTGTGGTATGGTATCCCGCGGCTTTGGCGCCCTTGGCGACCAATACGCCGATCCGGTCGCGCATTTCCTGGTTCATGATCGGCGACGGCGATTCCTCGATCAGTTTTTGATGCTTGCGCTGCACCGTGCAATCGCGCTCGCCCAGGTTGATGCAATGGCCGAATTTATCGGCCAGGATCTGAAACTCCACGTGCCGCGGCTCTTCGAGGTATTTCTCAATGTAAACCACGGGGTTGCCGAATGCGGCCCCGGCCTCGCTTTGCGCGGTTAAAAACGCATTGGATAATGAAACGTCCGTGTGCGCGATGCGCATGCCGCGCCCGCCGCCTCCGGCCGTGGCTTTGATGATGACCGGATACCCGATCTCGCGGGCCAAACGCAAGGCATCCTCTTCGTTTTCCACGGGCCCGTCGGAGCCCGGCAGCATGGGCAAGCCCACTTCCTTCATCAGGCGGCGGGCTTCGATCTTGTCGCCCATCATGCGCATGGCCTTGGGCGTGGGGCCGATGAACTCAATATGGCAGGATTCGCAAATTTCCGCAAAGTGCGCGTTTTCCGCCAAAAATCCATACCCCGGATGAATGGCGTCCGCGTCGGTAATCTCCGCGGCCGACAGGATAACCGGAATATTCAGATAACTGCTGGACGACGGCCCTTTGCCGATGCAGATGTCCTCGTCCGCATAGCGCACGTGCAATGAATTATTATCGGCCTCGGTGTGAATCGCAACGGTCCGGATGCCCATTTCCTTACATGCCCGGATAATACGCAAAGCGATTTCACCGCGGTTGGCTATGAGTATTTTTTTAAACATGCGTCAGCCCTTTTTCTCTACCAGGAACAACGGCTGGCCGAATTCCACGGCTTGCGCATTGTCCACCAGGATCTTTTTGATTACGCCCCGGACTTCGGCCTTGATCTCGTTCATCAACTTCATGGCTTCGATAATGCAAACCACGGTGTTCTGATCCACGACCGCGCCTTCGCTGGCATAAGGCGCCGCATCAGGCGCCGGGGAACGGTAGAACGTTCCCACCATTGGGGAAGTGATGGTATATAAATTCGCGTCTTCTGCGGGAACCGCAGGCGCAACGGCCGCAACCGGCGCAGCGGACACACCCGCAACCGGCATGGACGGAGCCGCCATTTGCATCATGGGGGCCGAATTCACAACGGTCTGCACCCCTTCCGAAGCCAGAGGGCCTTTACGCAACAATATTTTAATCCCATCCTGCTCAATGTTCAGTTCGGTCAATTGCGCCCGATTCATGATGGTAACTATTTTTTTTAATGATTTTAAATTCACTGGAGTTGCACCGCCCGCTTCCCGCTTATTTGGTTTTTCACCCTGTATTGCCATAGCGCCGCCTTTCTGACGTAGGGGCGCGATTTATCGCGCCCCGAATGGTTCGTTTTTCGGACATAGGGGCGCAATGAATTGCGCCCCTACACATCACTAAACTGCCTACGACACCACGCGTTCCAAATATTCTCCGGTGCGCGTATCAATGCGCACCACGGTTCCTTCTTCAATAAACATCGGAACCTGAATCACGGCGCCGGTTTCCACCGTGGCGTCCTTGCTGGCGTTATTCACCGTGTTGCCGCGCACACCCGGCATGGTCTGGGTAATTTTCAACTCCACCTTCGGCGGCATTTCAATGCCCATGGTTTCCCCGTTATACATGAGCATTTCCACCACCATATCCTCTTTCAACCACTTGATGGCGTCTCCCAGCGTTTCTTTGGAGAGCGGGTGCTGCTCATAGGTATCTTGGTCCATGAATATATACTCTGAACCTTGTTGGTACGAGTATTGCATTTTCTTTTCTTCCACTTCGGGCATATTTAATTTCATGCCGGAATTGAACGTGCGCTCCACCAAGGTTCCTTGGCGCAAGTTGCGCAGTTTCAAGCGTACAAACGCCCCGCCCTTCCCCGGATTGACATGGTTGTACTCCACCACCTGATAGAGCACGCTTTCCACCTCAAGAAACGTCCCGGGTTTTGCATCATTTGACATGACCACGCCCATACGAACTTCCTCCTGCATCGCATTTGAAATATTTTTCCTCACCGCAGAGACGCAGAGTTCGCAAAGAAGTCTGTTAGGCAAACAGCTTCTATTTTCTAAGACTTTCTCTGCGTACTCTGCGCCTCTGCGGTGCTGGTTATTTCAACTTTTTCCCAATCACCTGTAGTTCTTCCGGCGATTGAGACAGCCATTTTGCCTGGGTTTCCTCAACCAAAACATCATCCTCGATCCGAATCCCCCCCCAACCGGGGAGATACAGGCCGGGTTCACAAGTTACAATCATTCCTGGAAGTAATGTATCTTTAGACGAACTTGCCAGGCGGGGAAGTTCATGGACTTCTTGCCCTAAACCATGCCCCAGACTATGAATAAAATACTTTTCTACATTTGCTTGCTTAAAAACCAGCCGGGCTTGCAGATCTGATTGAAAACATTTTTGCCCGGAATAAATTACTTTTTGCGCGCTTTTTTGAGCTTTTTTTACTATTTTATACATTTCTTGCTGTCTTTCGGTCATCTTACCAACGGCCATAGTTCTTGTCAAGTCTGAATGATACCCATTCACCCGGCATCCAAAATCCATAACCAACAAATCCCCAACCTTCAAACGCTGGTCTGTAGGTTTGGCGTGCGGTAAGGATGACCTAGCGCCAGCAGCCACAATGGTGGGAAACGCAATCCCCTCGCCACCACCTTGCAGCATATACTTTTCCAAATCAAAAGCCAAAGATCGTTCGCTAATTCCCGGCTTGATATTGCTCGAAACCTTATTAAACGCATTTTCGGCGATTTTAATCGCTTTTTGGATGCTTTTTATTTCATCTGGTTCTTTTACTGCGCGAATTTGCTCAATCAGATAGCCCAGACTAAATCCGCGCACTTTTTTATTTAAACTTTTAATCTTTTTCCAGGCCGCGACCGTAACGTCGCTGTCTTCAAACCCTAGTTTGACTATCTTTTTTTGCTCAAGCAGCTCTGCCAAAACCACCAACGGATCCTTCTGGCTGATGACAATTTTGAACCCTGCGGTTTCTTGCTGAGCTTGCTCCGTATACCGCCCATCCGTGATCAACACCGGCTTTCCCTGGGCGGGAATCAAAAGCCAGCCTGCCGTGCCGGTAAATCCACTTAAATACTGCCGATTTATGGTCTTAGAAATCCAAACCGCATCCCAGCCTCGTTTTCTAATCTCCGTACGTAAACGAACGAGGCGATCCATGTCACCCTCCAAAAAAACCGACTCTGCTGAAATCCTCAGAGCCTTCAACATTCAAACGCCGCTCAAGCTTAAAGCTCAAGCGGCGTTGACGATGCATTATCCTATTCGAAACCCTATCAAAAATCAAGCGGTTTTTATGCTGTTTCCGTCCGATTTTAAATGATTTTCATAATACTTTTGATAGAGTTTTAAAATGCTTTTTTGCATGACCGGAAACATAAAGTGCCTGGCACCTTTAGGGCCCAATGCTCCCATTCTTTTCATTAACCCCGGATTTTGCAGCAAAGTTTTTAGTCGTTCGGCCATTTCACCCGGTTTTCCAGGTGCTACCAGGCAGCCGGTTTTATTTTCTTGGATAATTTCAGGCGCGCCTTCAACGCGGGTGGCAACCACAGGCAGGCCCGAGGCCAAGGCTTGGGCAAACACACACGGCAGGCCTTCCCATAAAGAAGAAAGCGAAAACACATCCAAAGCCCGCATAATCCGGGCAATGTCGTTTCTCCAGCCCAATAAAATCACGGTTTCGCGCAATCCGCGGGCAGCAATCTCTGCTTCGATGCGGTTCCGCAAAGGGCCGTCTCCCACTAAGACAAACTTCACCTCGGGCAGGGTTTGATGCAGTAGCCCGGCGGCTTGGATAAAATCCAGCGGCGCTTTTTGGGGTTTAAAGCACGCCACCATCCCAACGACCGGCGCTTGGACCGGAAGCCCCAGTTCAGCGCGAATCGTTTTGCGCTCAGCCAGGGTTCCGGGCTTAAACGCGGACAAGTCCGAACCTGGAAAAATAACCGTATACTGCTCCGCACGCCCGATGCCATGCTGCAAGCCTTTTTCGCGCGTTGCCTGAGACACGGCGATTAGGCCCGTAGTCCAACGGGCTGCCAGGCGCTCCAAAACCACATAAAGCTTCCGCAGCCAAGGCTGCTGGTATTCATGAAAAGGCCACCCGTGTACTGTATGAAAAACCAGGGGCACGCCAGCCCAGCGGGCAGCCAGGCGGCCCAGCAATCCGGCTTTGGAACTATGGGTATGTACAATTTGAATCTTGTGTTGCCGCATGAATTGAGCGAGACGCCAACAGGTCCAGAGGTCATGCAGGGGACGGATCGGATGTTTGAGCGACTTCCAAAGGTGCACCTCTGCCTGTGGGATAGCCCGGGCCGCCGCATCCAACAAACCGCCCTCCCCGGCAATGAGATACCGCGCATATTTCGCCGGGGGCAAGTGCTCCAAGGTGTACAAAGCCACCTGTTGCGCGCCGCCCAGTTCCAGTTTGGTGATAATGGTGAGGTGGTGAATTTTTTCCATGACTCGTCTATGCCTTTGCTATTCTGGCTAAAATCGTTTGATAAATATCTTGCACCATAGCCGTATATGCCGTGTCTTGAAAATCTTTATCATCCATATACCGGGTTACAATATCATCATTTTCCGACATGCGCTGGATGATTAATGACTCAATCACCTTACGAACCCCAAGTTCGAATTTGTCCAAAGGGTTCATAGTGGCGGTTTGGATAATTTGCTCGTTTGAGCAGGCTTTTTCCTTAATCTGGTCAAAGAACAATTCGTCTTCCCGCGTAAACTCCGTCCCAAAGCGTTCATTGAGAACGCCTATGATGGTGGACAAGGGCGCGTTTTCGTCCTTGGCTCCGGCTGTACCCACATCCGTCGGCCCTTTAATAAAAGGTGGTACTCCCTCATGGACCGGTATGGCGCCGCTTGAAATCCGGTCCAGCCGGTAATACTTCAAACTCACTTTGTCATTCGGCTGAATAACTAAATCTCTTTCAAACAACCTCAAGTGCTGCACCAGCAATCGGCCATATGAGTAAAGCATCTCCAATTCCGGGTCCGCATAAGGCATGATCTGGCTTAAAAACGCATACAGCCGCACATAACTTTGCAGTTTGTCCCGGAAATCTTTTTGTTTTTCTTCAGGCAAAGCATTAAACCGTTCAACTGCCGGTTGCAATTGTTTTTCTAATTGTGCGTGGTCGCTAAAATGCTGGCGCTCAAGCGGCTTATAAAATACCTTGGCAAACGCTTCCACCTCGGCCCAAACATAAACCCGTTTTTCGCTTAATGTGAATTTCAAATCTTCCAATTGCCGTGGATCGGTCGTCTCTTCCAACAAGGTCGCATCGAAATAGGGCTTAAAGGCCGCAAAAATATCCGTTGGATCATTTACAAAATCCAATACAAAAGGTTCTTGCTTTCCCGCATACCGCCGATTGAGGCGCGAGAGCGTCTGCACAGCTTGAACCCCATCCAGCCGCTTGTCCACATACATGGCGCAGAGTAAAGGTTGGTCAAACCCTGTCTGATATTTATTCGCTACCAACAACACTTGGTAATCCGGCGTATCAAACCGGTCCGGCAACTGGGCTTCGCTAATTTTTTTACCTGTCACTACGTCAAGATTCATATCCGGTTCCGTATATTCCAACCCTGTATCCGGGTCTTTGATCTTCCCACTGAAAGCCACCAAGGGCCGGATATCCTGATAGTTGTGTTCATTAATATAACGTTGAAACGCCAGCATATAGCGCAGCGCATGCAAGCGCGAGCCGGTCACTACCATGGCTTTGGCCCGCCCGCCGAGTTGATGTTTAACGTGACTCCTGAAATGCTCCACGATAATGGCGATCTTTTGTTCAACATTCACCGGATGCAATTCCATGTACCGGGCCAGGGCTTGGGCCGTTTTTTTCTTGGGCATAGCCGGGTCATCGGCCACGGCTTTCACCAGCCGGTAGTATCTTTTGTACGTGGTATAGTTTTGCAACACATCGAGGATAAAACGTTCTTCAATCGCCTGCCGCATGGAGTAAAGGTGAAACGCTTCCGGTTTCCCGCTGGGACCCATGCGTCCAAAAAGTTCCAAGGTTTTGGCTTTCGGCGTGGCCGTAAAGGCAAAAAAGCTCACGTTTTTTTGCTGGCCCCGCGACTTCATGACTTCATTCAGCCCGTCTTGCCAGTCTTCTTCCTTTTCTTCATCCTCGGTTGCTTTCATGCCCAGCAGGCCTTTTAATTCACGAGCTATCTCCCCGCTTTGGCTGGAGTGAGCTTCATCCACAATCACCGCATAGCGCCGCGAGGCGATTTTTTCCTGCCAAACCCGGGCCTGCTCCAGCTCTTCGGGCTTGGGGCTGTCCAAGTTTTGCGTGCCCGCAATCCGCAGCAGTCCGCCCAGTACAAAGGGAAACTTCTGCAAGGTAGTTACCACTATTTTGGTGTCATCCACCAGAGCTTTGGCCAATTGTTGTGAGTTATCATCTATGGCCTGGACCACGCCCTGTGCATGGTCGATCTGATATATTGCGTCTTGTAGCTGCTGGTCCAAAACCTGCCGGTCGCTGATGATGACCACGCAGTCAAAGAGCTTTTCGTCATGCGTGTTGTGCAAACTGGACAACTGATGGGCCAGCCAGGAAATGCTGTTGGTTTTCCCGCTTCCAGCCGAATGCTGAACCAGGTAATGCTGCCCAGCCCCTTCTTCCCGGGCCAAAGCAACTAATTTTTTAACTGCATCCAGTTGATGATAACGCGGAAAAACCATGGTCTCGACTTCCACGCGTTTTTTCCGGCCTGAGCCATCGTCGATTTTTTTCTCTTTTTTCTCCACAAAAACAAAACTGCCGATAATTTCCAGAAAATGATCGCTTTGCAAACTTTCTTCCCAAAAATACCCTGTGCGGTATCCGCTGGGGTGCTGTGGATTCCCGGCGCCACACTGAATTTCCCCAGGGTGGCTGCCCTGGTTGAAGGGCAAGAAAACCGTGTCCTCTTTTTCCAGACGGGTGGTCATGTATATCTGTTCAGGGTCAGCTGCAAAATGCACCAGCGCGCGTTTCTTAAACTGAAAAAGCGGAAACTCCGGGTGCCGGTCTTCGCGGTATTGTCTGACCGCATGCTGCCAATTTTGGCCGGTGTTTGGATTTTTTAATTCACAGGTGGCCAGCGGCAAACCGTTTAAGCTCAAGAGCATATCCACTGTGTCGTTGTTGCGGGGATTGCACGGGACTTGGCGCGTGATGGTGAGTGTGTTTTTTTTATACAGTTCTAACATCTCCCAGTTCAAACCATGCGCAGGTTTGAAATAGGCAACATAGAACGTTTTGCCGTAAAACTTAAACCCCTTGCGCAGTACAAAAAGCAGGCCCTTGACGTCCAGCTCCTGACAAAGGATTTTTATAAGCTTATCCCCCAACTCCGCACCGTGCTGCTTTTCCATGGACTGCCAGAGTTTAGGTTGAGTGGCTTGGATAAAGGCCAAGACATCCTCAGGGAACAATGCGCGGTCTTTATCCCATTTTGCTTTTTCACCTTTGTCCCAGCCCGATTGAGTGAGCAGGATGGATTCAACGTAGGACTCAAAGGCTTTTTCGTTGGTTTGGCTCATTGGGCAGACCTCACGTCGATTTTGCCGGTGATTACGGCGGAGATTAAGGCGGTGCGGTATTCTTGGAGTGTAGTGATGACTTGTTCGACTTTACTGATGAGAGTATCAATATGGGCGGTTTCACGGTCAAGAAAACTGGTGATCGCTTGTTGCTCGGGTAATGGCGGAAGGGGTGTTTTAATAGAACCCATAAAATCCCAACTCGCACGCGGCATTTTTGATCCAAACGTTGCTCCATCAATAATGTCAATAAAATCTTTCGATCGCAAATAAAATGAGGCATATTCCGCATCGATTGTTTTCTCAGGCCTCAGTACAAAGAAATCTCCTACAGCTTCGCCCTCGTTCTCAGCTTTTAAAACTTTTGCAAGATATGGTCGGAGTTTTCCAAACAAGATATCATTTTTAATAAACGCCACACCATCACCCTCGAATTCTGTTTCCGTTGCAATAAAGCGACCTGTCCAACTTTCAATATTTTCGAGCGCAATGGCATTCGTTCGATTTTCTGTTTTAGTCGTCAGTAGTTGAAAGTTGCATTTCAACCGCTTCACATCCCACTGTTCCGGCACATCCCCCAGCCACTCCACCCCCGATGGTTTCATTTTGGGGTTGGGGTCGAGCCCGGCTTTTCGGGCGGCTTCTGGGGGCAGACCTTTGGTCACCACCCGTGAAATAAGCGCCGTGCGCTTTTCCTTGAGCAGGTCGATGAGCTTTTTCTTTTTTTCGATCAGCGTATCAAGGCGGGAGGTTTCGCGGTCGAGAAAAAAGGAGATCGCTTGCTGTTCAGGTATCGTCGGAAGTGGAACAATGACACGTGATAAATGAGATGGACCAAAATTGGGTTGGCATGACCCTGTCATAAAAAGCCCAAGTTGTTCAATAGATGGATTTGATTGTATTAGCCATTTAGTAAATAGTAAATTTAATTTATTTGAGTTATCATTAAAAATTCTTATAGTACTAGTATTGAGTATAGCAATCTCGTCATCGTTAAAAACCGAAAGCTTACCCCAAGAATTTCCTGAGCTTGACAGTAACAAGTCACCCTTGTTTACTTTGAAATGTTTATAATTTGATAGATATTCTTCGACTGATATGTATTTTTGATACGATGAAAAATCAATTCCTCTTTCCGTTATATTTGTTACACAAATCACTTTTATTCCTTCATCCGTGAATTGCCAATGACGTAAGCCTGGACCTTCCTGAAAGTCCGAACATAAACCAAATTTTGTCACTTCCCAACGCTCCGGCACGTCCCCCAGCCACTCTACACCCGAGTCTTTATATTTTGGATAGGATTTGTATTTCATGCTTTGTCCGTTCTGCTCTGGGGCTCATGAAAATAAAAACCCGCCAGGATTTAGCATATTCCCAAAGTAACCGGAACAGAGGCTTGGCGGGTGTGCGGATAATATTATTGGGCCCATCGGGGCTGAAGTCAATCCGCTTTTCCCCCAATTTACAACCAACTGTAAAACCTTATATTTTTAACTTTGTTGCTTTGGTGGCGCCATAAAACTCTTGGCGGCTTACTCCGGCCTGGCGGACCATGGATCTTAAAAGAAAATCATCAAAATCATTAATTGCCCGATCCACGGTAACGCTTCTTTTTATTCCGCCAATCATGGCCTGGTACTTGCAATGACTGCCTTCGCAGCAAACTTCTTCAAAACCCAGTGCTTTAAGAATATCAAGGACTTCTCGGCGTTTAAGGACGGGATAGGTCTTGGACATCTTTTATTTAAGCATGTCTAAGACACGTATTGTTATTTAAAAATGTATCCAGGCCTTCTTTAAAAATTTGCGTTACGCTTTTCCCGGAATGAAAGAAATTTACCAACACTACACTTAAATAATACTCCAGGTGATAGCTCAAAGGCGCGGGCCTGGGCACCAATTTTTTTAAATCTTCCAGACTTTTGGCTTCACACAAATATAATTTTATCTGGGTTTCCATTGAACTTCTTACATACTCAAAAGTCTTGCCTTCCGCCACTATATTCAAATCAATACAGCAAGCTTGCCATTTATCGGCATTGACTTTCTTAGCATAAAATCTAAATACTTTTTTCATTTTTATCACCGCCAAATTAAAAGTCTGCTGCCAAACTTCCCCCGAACTAGGATCGTCATTTCAGCAACATCTCTTAGGTACTATTAAGTGTACCATGGGTCAAATCATAGTCCAAATATTTTACGCATTTATTTCACCCACCGCCTCATGCTGTCACCTCTTTAAGCAAGGCCAAAATCTCCTTTTCCAAGCTCTGGATATCGGTTTCTATTTCTTCCAAAGGACGCGGCGGTTCGTAGACATAAAAATGCCGGTTAAACGGTAGCTCATAACCGATCTTGGTTTTAGCCGGGTCAATCCACGCATCGGGCACGTGCGGTAAAACTTCCTTTTTAAAATAGGTTTGTATATCCTGTGTTAGGGGTACGGTTTCCGTATCACGCAAATCCGTGTCTGCTTCGGGCTGGTTGTGCCGGTCGGTGCAAATGTCTGCCGTATCACTGCGCTCACCTAGGGCGCTCAGCACGGCTTTTAATTCCGGGCCGGTTAAAAACACTTTGTTTTCCAAGTCCAATTTTTTCAAATCACTTAAAAACGTTTTACGGTTTTTATAAAGTTTCTTGGCATCCAGTTTGGAAAGCAGCTTTTTAATTTGTGCTTGGCGTTTCTTGCCTTCTTCGACTTCTTTTACATGCTGAACTGTGTTTTTCTTTTTACTGGTAGCCAGGCTCTTATACTCGGGTTGTTCCTCCAAGCGGCTAATGCGTTCCTGGCTGGCTTGAAAGTTCATGCGTAGTGGCCGTTCCACTGTGATTTTATTAAATCCAAAGGCAGGGTTTTCGAATATCTTACTGACGATCAGGCTTTTTTCTTTGCCCTCAATCACGAACTTCCGCTTTTCATTATTTTTAAACGCATTGTATATTTTGGTTATTTCCGCAATCTGATCCGGCCGGTTTTCTTCGCCATCTCCGATTTGGTTGCGCTTGTTGCCCAAACTCTTGCGCATTTTAACAAAAAATTGCCGAGCATCAATAAGCTGAATTTTTCCTTTGCGTTCCGCTGTCTTACGGTTGGTAACAATCCAAATATAGGTGGATATGCCTGTGTTGTAAAACAATTGATCGGGCATGGCGACAATTGCATCCAGCCAGTCGTGTTCAATAATCCAACGGCGTATTTCCGATTCCCCGCTGCCCGCGTCGCCGGTAAACAGCGGCGAGCCGTTGAAAACAATGCCAATGCGGCTGCCGCCTTCTTTAGGTGTGCGCATTTTAGAAATCATGTGCTGCAAAAACAACAGCGCGCCATCATTAACGCGCGGCAGTCCGGCGCCAAAGCGACCGTCATAGCCCAAGGAAATATTTTCCTGATTAATAAACCGTTCCTGTTGTTTCCAGGAAACCCCAAACGGAGGATTGGCCAACATATAATCAAAACGTTTATCTGGGAAGCCTATAATACTCCCCAAAAACTGGACAGTGGTATAAGGTGGTAATCCTGATCCAAAAAGGAGAACCACGTGAGGAAATTGAGAACCAAACACAGTCCGG
>JAGVPM010000190.1 GCA_020052235.1 Candidatus Goldiibacteriota bacterium | reverse complement strand
GAGACGAAGATTACCTTCGCCTCAAGGTCTTGACCTCAATGCTGCCCGAGTTCAACTAAAATGGGTGAATTTCACCCACTCGGTTTGGAGATGACCCTTTTGTTTTTTATATCCATTTTTTCAAACAACTATCGGCCCTTCCGGATCATAAATCGTGTTTTCCCCAACTTGCTCCACTCGGTTTTTCCAATTACTGCCCAGGAAATAAAACCGCAAACTATCCTGCTTGGTATCTATCACGTCCACTAACTTCTGCCGCATAACCGCCCATTGCGCTGGGTCAACCAAGCACTCAAAAACCGACTTCTGCACCCGTTGTCCCCGGTTCTTGCATATTTGCGCAACTTTGCGCAAACGTTTTCGGCTTACTGGCGTTTCTGTATTTACATCATATGTCACCACCACTAACACGACACCCTCATTTCCAGAAAAAAGGCGGATATCCGTCTATATCGCCGCGCAAATACCGGGCCAGCAACAGTGCCTGGACATACGGCAAAAGCCCTATGGCGACTTTTTCATTAATAAACGGATGTACAATTTCTTCCTGTTTCCTTTTTTGATAAGAAACCAGCAACTCTTTGCGGGTGGCATCATCCATCATCACCGCGCCGCTTTCTGTTTTCTCGAACCCCTTGCCCTTCACTTGTTGGCGATTGATGAGAGATAGTGCCAACCGGTCTGCCAAATAAGGCCGAAATTCTTCCATGATGTCCAGCGCCAAACTTGGCCGCCCTGGCCGCTCGCAATGCAAGAATCCAACTTGCGGGTCTAACCCAACTCCCTCTAATGCCGCAACCGTATCATGCGCCAAAAGCGTATATAAAAACGAGAGCAATGCATTTACATTATCCAGCGGCGGCCTGCGGCTACGTTCATGAAAATAAAAGTCTTCCTTTTGCGCCACAATCAAATGGTCAAATACGCCAAAATAAACCCGTGCGGCTTCGCCTTCTTTGCCCCGGATATACTCCAGTTCATCGGCTCGTTTGACTTGTTCCAGCAATACGCTTAAATAGTCAGCAGACTTAATCAAAGCATCCACAGCTTCGCCTGCTTCACGCTCACGTGCCGCGCGCAATAAAACCGTGCGGCAATTAGCCACTTTGGCTAGTACAAGAACTTTTGCGATCCCAGCCGAAGCCACTTTATCATCCGCCCTATGGTATTGCTCCCGCCGCAAAAGCACGTTGCCTGACACCGGTCCTTGCACGCGTGCCAGAAATTTTCCGTTCTCGCTCATAAATGAAAGATTAACATTATTCTTGCCGCACATTTCCATTAAAAATGGGCTGCATGAGACCTGACCAAAACACACAATGCCGCCAAGCGTATGGATCGGTATTTGCAGTTTGGTTTCCTTTTCCACCCGCACCAAAACCGTATCTCCTTCTTTGCTCAAATACGATCCTTGCGTGGTTACAAAAAGAGTATTCAGCAGGTGTTTCATGGTCTATTCCTTTTCGCTATTGATCAATGCCTGGTCTAAATACTTCTCCACCGACTTTTTCCCCTCCGTAATGCGCGGCATGCATTGGTCGATTAAAGAACAACTTTCGCAGTGCTTTTCATATTGAGCTGGCGGCGTCTTACCTTCGTGATAAACTTTGTGCAAACGCGAAACTAATTCGTCAGTCTTGGTGCGCAAACCATCATCAAACTGGACAGCTTCCCGGCGGCGCGGTCTTCCGTAAAATATTGCGCCTTCCTCAATTTTCACATTCAACATCTCTTCCAAACACAAAGCTTGGGCGCAAAGCTGAATCTCATCATAGGGTTCAGGTTTTGGCGACCCATGCTTGTACTCGACCGGTACAGGCCGCCAAAACCCATCCACCCCATCCAACTTACACATCTTCCCTACACGCTCTTCCCTCTCCCTGTAGAACTCAACAATATCCGCTTTGCCCGTTAGTCCAAACCGCAGACTTCTTAACTTAAGACAACGCGCAATGCGGATATCTCCGCGCACTTCGGTATCAGCTTCATCGGCCCGCTCGTGCATGCTCCGCCCTTCGGCAGTCAGACGGTTTTCTGTCCAAATGCCCTCCAGGTGAATAAGCGCCCACTGTCGTTCGCAGAAAGCGAGATGTTGCAGGGCGGAGATGGGAAGAAGATCGGATTCGCAGAACATCATTTGAGCCTATTTTTTGATTCTGGTTCCCGTAAATAATTGTGTCCGGAAACAATCGGCCGTTTCAACTTCTTTTCAAGAGCCTTGCGCGCGTCCCCGGCAATTTTACCCCCGGCTTTTGAATCCTCTTTCAATTTCTTCATTCCCCGAGTGTCCTCATTACGGTGAATCTCCGTAGTCGAGCGTTCACCCAACATGGTAAAAATCAGTTCAAAGTCGTCCATATGATCCCGCAGGTTTTCCCGCTTAAGCCCTTTAAGCTTTTTATATTCAGACGGAACAATGCCAAAGGTGGCTTTAGATATCTCAGCAGTCAAAATTTCATAGTCTTTTTCTTCCTCTGCTCCGCGGTCTTTCCATTCATCCGTCAATTCTTCACGAATAGCAATGCTGCGCATACGCTTCTCGATCCAAGCCTCCGAGTATCCTTTGGCTTTGTAAAGAGCGCGAACTCTCTGCGACCCCAACTCCGGATTTTCAATCTCTCGAACACGCTCATACCCAACCTTAGCCAACCAGCGTTTGAAAGGCTCGGCCTTGGGCGAGGGGATGGATTGGATGACGCGGAACATTGTTTCCGTATTTGCACAGTCTGTTTCCCGCATTTTCCCGTCAGGAGCTTCCAATTTCAACTGTCCGATTTTTTCGGACACTTCAGAATACCCTTCGGCTGTGAGCTTTTTCTTAAGATCGCTCCAATATTTTCGCGGCCGGTCATTTCCTGTTAATACTTCAATAACATCCACCACCGAAAACCACCACTCATTGTTGTGCAGCGTCTTTCTGATCCCCTTGCCTTTAAAGATCGCAATGCTTGTAGCCATATGTACTTATTCCTCCTCTGTACAGAATTTGAATTCTGTACCTTTAGACAGGTTTTACGTCATTTCCTTTTAATAATTCGCGCTTATTTTTAGCGCCATTTTATT
>JAGVPM010000092.1 GCA_020052235.1 Candidatus Goldiibacteriota bacterium | reverse complement strand
TTGCACTGGTCACGGCGGAAATCAACACACTGCTCAACCGCGCACCGGGAGGCCGCTTCGAGCCTACGGACGAATTTACATACATTCAATGGTCGTATGATACGGAAGTGATTCTTAAAGAGACGATCAAAAAACATCCTGAATTGGTTGCCGGCCGTCTCCGCTTGACCGTTGCGGGGAAAAAGACAGCCTTGGCCAAGGCGGAAACAGTGCCCAATCCCAGAGTGACCCTGGGCACGAAAATCGTGGCGGGGAAATCCGTTCTAATCACCGGTCTGGGTTTCCCCTTGCCGCTTTGGTACCGCAACCAAGGCGAGATTGACGAAGCCAAGGCCGAAGAGGAAGGAGCTACCGCAGAAGTGGAAGTGCTGGAAAAAGAAATTTCCCTGGAGCTTTACCGGAATCTCACGGAGATGGACAACGCCGCTGCCCAAGTTAATCTGCTGAAAACTTCGGTTCTGGAAGTCACTGAATTGCTGCGCATAGCAGGGTTGCAATACCAACAGGGAAAAAGCGATTTCTTAACCTATCTGGGAAGCTTGGTAACTTTTAGAAGCAAAAAACTTGATTATTATGAAGCTGTCTATGACTACTACGCGCGGCAAACTGAAGTGAAAAAATATCTCGATTTCCAGACTGAATCCGAATAGGAGGAAACGTAAAAATGACCAAAGAAATTCCAGGAATTCTGTGTTTAATAATTTTTTCCAACCTGGCCTGGGTGGTATTTGTTCTCAACGCTTGCGCTCCGCGCGAGCAAGCGCAAAACGCCGTGCCTGGAGAGCAGGTGACGATTGAGGCCGGGGAAGCGTCCGGCCACGCAGCCGGGGACGGGCAAACGGTCACGTTGAGCCCGCAGGCTCAACAATTAATTGGTTTGGAAGTGGCTGAGGTTTCCGCGCGCCCTATGTCCGAAGCGATTCCCCTCACGGGCGAGATAGGCCGTGATACTGAAAAATTTCACCATGTCGCAGCCCAAGGCTCGGGGGAGGTTCTTTCACTCCTGACCAGAACCGGTGACATCGTGAAAAGCGGGCAAGCCTTGGCCCTCATCCGATCATGGGGTAATTCGACATCCGCTGTAAGTGCGCCCATGGACGGCATGATTATCGGCGAACACGTTTCGGCGGGATCGCGCGTGGATTCGGTCACACCTATATATACGATTGCAGACCTGAGCGTCATGTGGGCAAATTTTGACGTTCACGAAAAAGACATCAGCAAAATTAAAAAAGGCCAGGAAATTAAAGTTCGGAGCAGCGCATACCCGGATCGCGACTTCACGGGCGGCATTGTTTTTATTTCGCCCGAAGTCGACGAAATTACCCGTACCATTAAAATTCGCGCGCAGATCAAGAACCCGGAATACTTGCTGAAATTTAATATGTTTGTCACTGGGACAGTATTGGTTCCCCAGGCGGCTGCCTTCTTGGTTGTTCCGCAAGCAGCGGTGCAGGAAATTAAAGAGAATAGAATTGTATTTGTTCCTGGCGAAAATGGGAAAATGGCGGCCCGGGAAGTCAAAACCGGCCTAAAAAATGCTGGTTATGTACAAATTATAGCCGGGTTGAAGTCCGGAGAAAAAGTAGTTACTCAAGGCAGCTTTGCCCTTAAATCCGAATTGCTGAAAGCGACGTTTGGGGGAGATTGAGTACAAGAGATTTGTAAGAAATATAAAAAAAGGTTTAAACGCGGAGGCGAAAAATGATTGAGCGAGTTATAGAAAGCGCTCTAAAGCAGCGCTTTTTGGTCATGCTGGCCAGTGCTTTACTGGTGGCCTATGGGGTATATTCCGTTTTGAAAATAAATATCGAATCTTTTCCCGATGTAAGTAATATTCAAGTTCAGGTCAATACGGAAGCCCCGGGATTGGCTGCGGCCGAGGTTGAACAGCTCATCACTTTTCCGGTGGAATCAGTGATGAGCGGGTTGCCGGGTATTACCGATGTGCGTTCGACTTCCAAAGCCGGGCTTTCGGTCGTCACCATTGTGTTTAAAGATCAGGTGGATATTTATTTTGCACGTCAGTTGGTTTTTGAACGACTGCAAAGTGCTAAAGAACGCATTCCCAATGGTTTGGGGGAACCGGAGATCGGCCCCATCACCACCGGCATGGGGCAGATTTTTAAATACGTCCTCGCCGGAGAAGGCCAAGACGTCATGGAGCTCCGGGCGATCAATGATTGGCTGGTGAAATATCAGCTCCGGACCGTGCCTGGGGTTACGGATGTGATTAGTTTCGGAGGAGAGGTGCGCCAATACCAGGTGCGCGTGGACCCCAATAAATTGGCCATGTACAAGCTTGCGCTTCCAGAGGTGCGTGAAGCGCTGGCCACGAATAATTCCAATGCCGGGGGATGGTATTTGGAGGGCGAGCATGAGCAAATGGTTATCCGCGGCCAAGGGCTGATCCGGGGAGGTCCGGAGGGGCTTAAAGACCTCGAGAATATCGTACTCAAGTCCGTGGACGGATCCCCGGTTTACGTTCGCGATGTGGCGGAAGTGGGATTTGGCGGCGAAATCCGTCAGGGAGCGGTTAGTTTAAACGGCAAGGGCGAAGCCGTGATGGGCATTATCCTGCAATTAAAAGGCGCTAACACCAAGAAAGTCATTACCGCAGTCCGGGAAAAAGTTAAGAACATCCAAGCTGCTCTTCCGGCAGGGGTGAAAATTATTCCCATATACGACCAGGCGGATTTGGTGGAAAGATCCGTTTCCATGGTTTCCGAAGCGCTTATGGAATCAGCGGTTCTTATCTTTTTTGTCCTGCTTTTTTTTCTTTGGAATGTCAGGTCCTCGCTGGTGGTTATTTTATCCATTCCTGTATCCTTGCTGATCGCCTTTATCATGATGCGCTGGTTCAACTTGTCCGCCAATCTGCAATCTTTGGGAGGGTTGGCCATAGGTATCGGTATGATGGTGGATGGCTCCGTGGTGATGGTGGATAATATGCTTAGGCATCTTGCGGAACCCAACCAAGAGCATGAGACCTTAGGGCAGCGCCTATTATTTGCTGCCCAGGAAGTGGGACGGCCGGTGTTTTTTGCCGTGGTGATTATTGGCGTGGTTTTCCTGCCGCTTTTCACCCTGCAAGGCGTGGAAGGTAAACTCTTCGCACCCATGGCGTTCACCATCGTTTTCGCCATGTTGGGCTCCTTGATTGTCGCGCTAACCATCGTGCCTGCGCTTGCATCGTATGTTTTTCACAACGCTGAAAAGGAAACGGAAAATCGTTTGTTTCATTGGATGAAAATAAAGTACCAACATAGTTTGAGTTGGGTGCTTAAGCATCGGCTGATCGTTATCGGTTCTGCTGCGGTTGCCTTGATTGCTTCCCTGGCCACTGTGCCTTTCCTGGGTACGGAATTTGTCCCTGAACTCGATGAAGGCTCCATGGCGATTCGGGTGACCATGCCGCCGAGTATCTCACTTAAGGAATCGTTGCTGATCGCATCCCGCTTGGAAAAAAAACTAGTGAAATATCCGGAAGTCATCAGTGCTTTTAGCCAGATCGGGCGGGCGGAAATCGGCGGCGACCCCGAAGCGATCTCCAACAATGAAATATTCGTGCAGCTTAAACCGCAGTCCCAATGGCGCACGGCTAAGTCGCGGGCTGGATTGATCGAGGTTTTCGAAAAGGATCTCGGGGAATATCCCGGTATTCTGCTAAATTTTTCCCAGCCTATCGCCACCCGGGTGGACGAATTGCTTTCTGGGGTCAAGGCACAAATTGCCATTAAACTTTTTGGCGAAGACCTCAGTGTTTTGGAGACTCAAGGTCAGGCTATTGAAAAAATCGTAAATTCCATTCGCGGTTCCTCGGATGTGCAACTCGAACAAGTCAGCGGAGAAACTCAATTGCTGGTGGAAGCGGACCGCGATGCCATGGCCCGTTATGGATTGAACGTATCGAAAATCATGGAAGTGGTTTCCCTGGCCGTGGGAGGGGAAACAGTGACTCAAATCATTGAAGGGCAAAAACGATTTGATGCGTATTTACGCATAGCTGAACCTTTCCGTAATCGTGAGGAGGTAATAGGTAATCTGTGGATTACCACCGAAAGTGGGGCGAGAATTCCGATCTCCCAAGTGGCGCATATTAGCAGAGTAGACGGACCGCCCGCCATCAACCGGGAAAATGCCCAGCGTAGAGTGGTTGTGCTTTGCAATGTGCGTGGTCGAGACATGGGCGGTTTTGTGGAGGAAACTAAAGCGAAAATCCAAAAACATTTAAAATTGCCAGTGGGTTATTATATTACCTGGGGTGGGCAGTTTGAGAATCAACAAAGAGCCCAAGCTACGCTGATGATTGTTGTGCCGGTGTGCCTGGGGTTAATATTCTTGCTGCTGTATCTCTCCTTTAATTCGCTAAAAAATGCCGCGCTCATCATATTGAATGTTCCGTTCGCCCTGATCGGGGGAATTTTCGCTTTGGCCATATCCGGCCAATATCTCAGCGTGCCTTCCTCCGTGGGGTTCATAGCGCTTTTCGGTGTGGCCGTGCTCAACGGCGTGGTCATGGTTTCCAATATCAATCAGCTGGTCCGGGAAGGAATGAAGATTGACAAAGCGGTCATGACCGGTTCTTTGCTGCGCTTACGTCCGGTTTTGATGACTGCAACCATAGCCGGTCTGGGGTTGATTCCCCTTTTGCTCTCCACGGGAGTTGGTTCCGAAGTTCAGCGACCATTGGCCACCGTGGTGGTGGGGGGGTTGGCTTCCTCCACGGTTTTAACGCTTTTGATTTTGCCTGCATTGTATAAATGGTTTGCTATAAATCCGGTGGAAGAAGAAACACTCGGACGGAAAAGATGACCGTTATTCTTAAATCAAACGGAGGTTTTGTATGAAAAAAATCGAAGCGTATATCCAGCCTTTTATGCTGCATAAAGTGGAGAGTGCGTTGCGCGCGCTCTCCATTCGGGGTTTGTCCATAATGGAAATTAAAGGTTTGGGCCGGGAAAAAGATGAAAGTTATCCCCACCATGAAATGGATTACCGTGTTGACACCGTACCCAAGATGAAACTGGAAATCTTGTGTTCCGATGAGGAATATGGGAAGATTACGGATACTATAAAAAAGCACGCTCATACAGGCAGACGGGGTGATGGTAAAGTGGTTGTATACAACATCCAAGAATTGCATAGCATCAGGACCGGGGAAACCGGCGAACAGGCGATTTAAAAATCACGCTATAGGATAGGGAGATGCACAGGCATGAGAGTGACCGAAGGGGCAATGGTTTTAATGTTGTTTTTGGGCTACTTGGCGTTGTGGAAAATTAAGCGACAAGAAATGAAACGCCAATTTAAATTTGATCCGGAAGTGTTGGCTAGGGATCAAAGGCCGACGCAACGTTATTTTGCGGCCATGAGCAAACTACTTACTGTGCTCGCTGTAGTTCTCATTGCAAGTCATGTTTTGTTTTCGGGATATCATGTTTTTATGGGTCATCTCCAAACCGAGTGGGTGAAATTCACCCATTTTAGTTGAACTCGGGCAGCATTGAGGTCAAGACCTTGAGGCGAAGGTAATCTTCGTCT
>JAGVPM010000001.1 GCA_020052235.1 Candidatus Goldiibacteriota bacterium | reverse complement strand
TTCGATGACAAGTGCTGGTAGTTTGGTTTCATATCCGCTTATTCTATCGCGGAAGCTTCAAACAGTTAAGTGTTGCACTTCACTATTGAACTCGGGGGTATTTCGTTCACCATCCGTATAAGTTTACCGTCTTGCTTAATGATTGAAAGAGTTTGAAAATCATGTTTTCGAAGATGCTCCATGATTTGTGCTTCTGCATTTTTACCATCAATCGGAATTTCGGCAGTAGCTTTCATGGCTTTAAGAGTCCCGTCTTGAAGACGAATTTCAAGGTGGCCAAATTTACGATTTTTAATGATAACAAGGAGTTCTTTTTCTTCAGGTGAAAGTTTATTGGAGTTCAGCATTATTTTGGTAATGTTTTTTATTGGTGTAAATATTTCGGAATCCGGCTCAAGGGTAACGGATTTCTTTAAAATAAAACTCAGGATGGTATTGAGTATCTTTTTTAGCTTTAGGAACACAAATGATTCAAACTCTTGTGAGCAATATTGGCCAGCATTGATATACTGCTTGATTTCTAATTCGTCACCGACAATTAGCAGAGACCGAAAATCGGTCAAAAGACAGATTTCAAAACCGTATCTTTGCACCATTTTGATTGAATAATCGAAAGGGCCAATTGCTTGTGGCTGAAGTAAGCGAGTTCTAACCCACTTCAGCACTTCCAAGGAAGCACCAAAACGTTTACGAAGCTCAACGCAAATGATAATCGCAAAAAATTCCGAGATGTTAAACTGCCGCCAGCGTTCGCTTGATTTGCTTTCTCTTGTCATGGGAAGAATACCCAGCTTTTCCCAATGATTGAGTTGACGGTACGTGAGGCCGGTTAATTCCCGAATATCAAGGGCTTTGAAACTAAGATTATTGAATTGATCAAAGTCTATTTTCATGATAAAAATATACTCCAATGTCTAATTTGTTAAAATATACACAGATGTACAATTGCTGTCAAGCTGAAATATGGGTGAAGATGGGATTGAAAATGCCAAATAAATTATTTGAAAAATGGAGGCGAAATATGCAGCGTGTCTTTCTTTGTTTGAGTTACATGATTTTATTGGCAGCTTCAGCAGGTGCTTACTCTTATGACGATTATTCTTTCAATAACTCCGCAAGCAACAACCAGTATCAGACCAGCTTTCAGCTTCAGTCCTATAATAGTTTTTCCCCCAAGATGGACTTTTTCCAATTTAACTTCCTGGATGATTTTATGAAAAATCCCGCCTATACCGCCGTGGTAAAAGGTTTTGAGTCTACTGGCGGGCTAAAAGATTTTCTGGCCGACAAGGTGGCCCCAAATGTTAACGTCCAAAATTTTGTGGGCAGTGAAGTCAAGTCCGGCAGCGGCAGTGTTTCCTTTTCTGCATCGCAAAACCAATTTCTGGTAAAAAGCTATGACAATGTAAAATTAGACAGCCAAAGCCAGATCAAACAGTTTGATACCTTTACCAGCCGTGGCGACTTCACCCAACGCGACCAAGTGAGCCAGGTCCAGTTTAATCAAGATAAGCTTGTTACAGGCTTCCAAGTACAAACCCAAGATATCGCTGGGAATGTTTGCCAGCAGAAAGTTGAAAACATCCAGTTTCAATCCAACCCGGACGGCGCACGTTATCAAAACCTGGTGCAGTTTGCCCAAACCAAAGCCGAGCAGCCCGGAACCTATGGCTTTGACGATATGGCGAGAGCCATAAAAGAATTTCCGGAGCCAGCCAAGCAATTGCCCCTATCAATGGATTTAACCGTAACCCCGCCCCAAGGGGCTGCTACGCAGATGAAAATCAGCAACATGCAGTGGCAGCAAGAAAAACTGGTGAGCTTTGACGCACAAATTCAGCAAGGCAAGGACTTAACGGCTGTTTCTGTGGAAGTCAAGATGAACGACAACGGACAGGCTGAAAGCATAAGCCTGGAAGCCAACGGGAATAAACAGACCATAGCCTGTGACGGCAGTCAGAGCCTGGAAGATTTGAGCAGTAATATATTAAAAGGCGTTAATCCCGTGGCGCTGTTGTCCGGGAGTGATATTCAAATCGGCGAAGGCAAGGTCGTCTATCTGGCGCAAAATTACAACGAGAAGGGGCAACTGGCCGGTGGGGCTAAGAACCAGGGCATTGATTACGGCAAGCCGGGATTTTTGGAAGGCAAGGCCAGCATTGGGTTGAAACAAGACCTGAAAGCTCTGGAACAGACCGCGCCGGGAATCACGCGGGACACGGTCTGGAATAAAAACATCAAGAGCATGGGGACGCAGCAATTAACGGACGTCAAGGCTGCCATTACCAACCGAGTTGAAAAAAGTCTGGAAGTTGCCAACCAACAGCCTACCATCAAAACCGCCTGGGGTAGTACGATCACGAAGCCTGCGGATCAAACCTTGAAATTGGAAAACAACCGCATTACCAGCACCGGGTCGTTTGAAACGCCGGAAGGCAAGCTGACCAACGTAACCTTCAAACTCCAAGACGGAAACCTTCAGACCGTAAGCGGAACTCTGACCAAGCCGGACAATACCCAAGTGATGCTTGGACAGAGCAAAAAAGAGCCGCAAGCCGTGGCCGCGCCAGGCGCAAAGGAAACCGGCGGGTTTGTCCAGGTTGTGGGTTCGTTTTTGGACGGCGTGAGCAAAGCTATAGGCAGCGCATTCAATGCTGTAAGCCAGGGGCTATCCAACGCCTGGCAAACCGTCAGCAATTGGTTGGGCATTAAAACTCCCGGCAATGATACCCACGAAGGCAAGACCATTGTTGCGGACAGTCTATCAGTCAAAACCACGACTGAACTTGTCAACCCGGCCAATACCCGCACGGATGAGACTACCAAACAGCGCCAGGAGTTAGGCAAGGCGCTGACTCAGGCTGAAAGCGCCTTGGGCAAGGCTGAAAAGCAAATCGCGTCTTTAGACAAGCAAAACGCCAAGCTGGAAGAAAATACGCGGGTGCTGGGGGAAATGTTCAAGTCTTTGGGATATAAAGACGGCAGCGTGGCCATAGCCAAAGATGCCTTGTATTCCGGAGTGCTTACCGATGAAGTCAAAGCCAGAGCCGAAGGAATCAAATTCAAGACTGAACAGATGGATTTAGCGCTATCCAGCGGAGATTTAAAGCTGGCGGCCAAGTTGGGGCAGGAAATTAAGGGGATGCAATCCAGATTTGACGACCGGGCGGCGAGTGTTCAAAAAAACTTGGATGCCCGCACAGAAGGTGCGAAAGTTTTGCTGAAGGAAGTTGCAAGTGTCCTTAAAGCTAAGGATAGCACGCCGGAGAAAGTCCTTAATTCTTTAAGCTCGGTCTATACACTTCTCAAGAGCGACAAGATCACACCCTACCTGTACATTTCACTTAAACAGCAGCTTGTCAGCAAACTTGACGGGCCAAATAAAGAGATGGCCTTTGCCATGCTGAAAAACGACACGAAGGAAGTTGCCCAGGCCCAGGCCATGATGAGCCGTGAAGTGAAAAACATTCCTGAAGGGGTGGTGAAAGGCGATTTTGCCAAGCCGACCTTGGGCGGGGCTTTGGGACAGGTGGCAACGTACTTTACACCGGCAGGCCCGATAGCAGCCCTGCGCGATACCGTGGCCAATGGCATGAAGATAGTTGAGAGCAAAGGGCAAGACGGTAAGCTGGGTTTTGTATTGTCGCTCGCGGCCATTGCGCCAGGTGTGGGTGAAATTAAAGCTTTGCCAAAGTTGGTTGAAGCGTTTCAGGCCGCAAGAAATGTTGAGCGGATGGAGCAAGCGGCGGTTGGGGTGATAAAAGAAGCGGGAGCTGCTGTTAAGGTTGAAAAAATCGGAAATTATTTAGAAAAAGCGGGGAAGGTGTTAGGGGAATATAACCCAATAAATCCTGGTCCACTTCAAAAAGAAATTGCAAATACTTTTCGAAGTGCAACTTATTCGGAAATAAATGCAACGGGAGAGGTTACTTTATATCGTGCATATGGTGGTGATGCGAAAGAAATAAGTGCTTTTTGGACAATGGATAAACCCAGTGGTCCGCTCCAAGCCAAAATTGATAATGCATTGGACCCGCTGTGGGGGAACACCGCCACGAAAGTATCCACAATTACAATTCCTGAAGGGACAATTTTTTATGAAGGATATGCTGCGCCACAAAGAGGACTTTTCGGTGGTGGAAGTCAAGTCTATATACCAGAGGTAAAACCCGAATGGCTAAAAAAATAGGATGTTCATGTCAAAATTTTGAATCAATTGATGGTTTTTATTCGTTAAATGAATTTGAAAATTTTCGTAATCATTTTAAAAAAAAACTTGAGGACGGTGTTGTTTTAGAAATACCAGTAAAAAAGAAATATGGCGGCTTTGAAGAACACTGGTATCAATGTGCTGGGTGTGATGAAAAATGGCGATTGGTATACCCTGATTTTCCGTTCAAGGGTATTTGGGGGAAAGTTCCGGAAGGCGATGATAAGGCGGTGATGGAAAAATTATGAAAAACAAAATAACTGAAAAACTATTATTCATCCCGAGCATCTTTAAAAAAACGGGAAACGTGTCATTTTACTAAAAGAAACCGGTTATTTTGAATTGCATGAGCAGGTTTCCGAAAAAAACATTCAAGAAGGACTTTCTCATCATCCTGAATTAGTTGATGAGTGGATATTATATTCGGAGGACAAACGCAGTGGTTCGGGATTTTATCTTACTAAAGACGCTACAGGTTTTTACACTGTTGGGTATTTGGGCGGTGCTGGGAAAAACCAAAAAACGTATAGTGAACGGATTGCGGCTTGCGCGGCGTTCATTAAGCAAGAATTAGAAGAAATCAGGCTTCTTAAGTCATGATACGTATTTCGTTGTCTTTGAAAAGCAGCAAGAAATGATCCAGTCTTTTACAGAATTGCCGAAATATATTAGAACGTTTTTGCAACGGTGGATGGGAAGTTATGGACAAGCAGAAATCGAACAATATATCAGAAAAAAAATACCCGCTTTGGGAAACAAGTCAATCCTTGAAGTTTTTAATGAAAAAGGCGGAGAAAAACAATGTGTAGATTTTTTAAACCGCGCTGCCCATAGAATCAATGTTCCGTATGTATTGAAAATGCCGGAGTAGCATGGAAAGCATGATCCCGTATTATTTACGGCGGTCTGTTTTGAAAGGTTGTCCCTCAAGCATTACAGTTCAAATACCTTAAGGGGTATACTACCCTCCTGCGCCTGAAAACCCTTTAATCTGCGTTTGCCGCATAGGCACCAATTCCCGAAAGCTATATATATTCCGCATTTCTTGCATTATCTGATTCAAACTCAGCAGCTTTAGGGCTACCAGAAATAAAAAAGCCGCCTTTTTGGACGGCTTTTTTATTTCTGGTGGAGCAATTGAGCAAATTGACAAATGGAGCAAGTTGAAAAAAGCTCAATTGCGGTCCACTTGCTCCATTTGCTCAACTTGCTCGCTCTGGTTTTTGTTCTAAAAACGCAATTATTCCCCCCCATCCCCTGTCTAATCCAATCAGTTATCCTATTCCACAGGAGGTTTTCAGAAGTTGGTGCCAGGCACAAAACAAAATAATTTTCGAAACTTTTTTGGCTCCTTACTGTCTTACTGGGTAATACTATTTAAGACAGGAGGAATTTGTCTATGGGCAGGCCACTTCGGCTTAAAGCTCCGGATTTAACCTACCACATTACATCCCGCACCAATGGTCGCAGGTTGTTCATGAAAAAGAAGGCTGATCGGAAAATGCTTTGTCGGTGTTTGAACAGAATACTGGTCAAATATGGTGTGATTATCTACTCCTATATTCCCATGATGAACCATTTCCACATGATGATCCGCATTGAAAATGAAACGGATTTGTCCAAGGTCATGTGCGAGTTCAAGGTTTTGTACGCGAAAACGTTCAACAAGAAGTACAAACAGGCTGGGCACTTTTGGGGTGACCGCTTTAAGTCCTGTATTGTGCAAGACGACCAGTATGCCTTGGCTTGCCTGCGCTATATAGACCGCAATGCCGTCAAAGCCAGCTTGGTGGATCATCCGGGCAAGTGGTTTTTGACGTCCTTTAACAGTTATGCCTACGGCCAAACCCACCCAATATTACAACTAAAGCCACATCCTAGCTATTTAGCGCTTGCCTCCAGCCGAACTAAACGCCGGACCTTCTATTTATCCTTTGTCTTGGGAGAGGATGAGCTGTCGGATGAATTGCATGGCAGATTGCATAAGCTGCAAATTTTCGGTTCGACAGATATAATACTCCCCAAAAACTGGACAGTGGTATAAGGTGGTAATCCTGATCCAAAAAGGAGAACCACGTGAGGAAATTGAGAACCAAACACAGTCCGG